>NZ_JBBMFA010000117.1:0-5063 GCF_040096265.1 Ruthenibacterium intestinale | reverse complement strand
TCATTGAAAGTGCCGCCACTATGGAAAACCCTATGGGTTTACCACAGTGGCTTGGAAAACCTCTAACGAGGTTTACCACACTTCCAACACCCCTCCGCTCACCCCCTTTTTCCCCTCCGACTTTCTCCCTTTCAGAGAGAGAAAATATAGGTTGGGAGTACCCTTACAGGGGGCTTAGATTATCAATACAGCAATTCCCTATTTTCAGTTGTTATTATAGCCTGTCCGAAAGAGATTTTCAAGCCCTCCGGACAGGCTTCTTTTACAGCTCCATGCCGCCCATTCCTCGCTGGTGCTGCTGTTGCTCCTGCTGCTGTCCAATCTCCGGATCGGGCAGCAGCTCCCTCGCCTTTTCAAGCAGAGGACGCAGACGCTCCGGCAAGTGTTCTTCCAAGAAGTCCAGCATCCGACCGATGCCGTCCGTCAGACGCTCGGTGAAGCTGCGTTCCTCCTGCAGCTCGGATTGCAGATAATAGTTTTCATCGCGCAGCCTCCGGTTTTCCTGTTCAAGCCTCTGCTGCCGCTGCGCTTCTTCCAGCCGCTTCTTCATGGACGGCACCTGTGACCGCAGACGGGTGTTTTCCTCCGTCAGCTCCTGTACCTTGTGCCGATCCGTCACGCTGCGCAGTGCCATTTTCTTTAGCTGCTCGACCTGATCCACCGTCACGCCCTTTACTGCCCCTGTGAGCGTCTTTTCCGGCTGAATATCATGCAGGGGTGCATTTACCCTGTCAGCCTCCTTTAAGAGCCGCACAGTGCCTTTCAGAGCGTCCCGCTGCCGTTCCAGCTCAGCAACCTCCCGCTCTACTGCCGCTGTCTGCTGCTGCACCGCTTCCAGCCTCGCAGCCGCTTCCTTGAACTGCGGCAAGTCCATGTGCGGTCTGTTCGTGCCGAGAGAGATAATTTCAAAATCGTGCCGCTGGGCGATCTCCGTCAGAGCTTCTTTCTCCCGTTCCATCCACGCCGCCCATTCGGTCTGCTTTCTGCCGACACCGACAAACCCCTGCTGCTTCAATGCCTGTTTCATAGATACCCTTGTAGAAAGTCCTCTTGACTGCTCCGTTGCCACAGGGATAAAATCGACATGGAGATGGGGCGTTGCCTCGTCCATGTGCAGCACCATATTGAACACCCGCAGATGGGGGTTGCGTTCTGCAAAAGACTCCGCAAAATCTTTCAGAGCTGCCGCCGCCCGTTCTCCGTCCGGCGTACCGCACCCACAGTCGCTCATGTTGCCGATCTGGAAAATCGCTTCATGGAACAGCTTTTCCTGTTTACTCTGCCGGATATGCTCATAGTAGTCCGGTATCTTATCTCTCGTTTTGGTTTTCTTTGCGTTGTAGGCTGCGAGAGCTTCATCAAAGACCATATGATAGACCTGCTTCAGATCCTCGTTGCAGAAAACAATGTTCTGCTCCGTCCGGCTCCGGTCTACATTCGCCGCTGAGAAGCTGCGGTTGTTGTGCCGGATGCTCCCTGCACCTGTCATACCCGAAATCGTAACTCCCATAAAATCGCCCCCTTTCCGCTTATTCTTCCGTCCTCTATTTTATCATAAATTTCCGCTAAAAACAACCTCTTTGTTACTTTCTGGTGAGAAAGT
The DNA here is from genome assembly GCF_040096265.1 of Ruthenibacterium intestinale. Lineage (NCBI taxonomy): Bacteria > Bacillati > Bacillota > Clostridia > Eubacteriales > Oscillospiraceae > Ruthenibacterium > Ruthenibacterium intestinale. Next base: position 3,460 of record NZ_JBBMFA010000117.1, on the reverse strand, counting down.
AACGCAAAAGCACTTTCACACCGCCACCCCATCGGTGCAGCGGTGTGAAAGTGCTTTGCGCCCCTAAAGGGGAGGGGTTGCCGGAGCTGCTTCACTGCCGGCTCGTGCCTGCTGCTCTGCCAGCTCCGGAGGGGCGCTGCCCCTGCCGTCTGCGGACGGCTCCCCGAACTTCATCCCACCGATAAACTGGAATTTACTCAACTGTAATGCTTGTTGCAACGAGTAAGTTTGTCTGTTCTTCTATTGCACTTTCAATAATTACTTTATCTCCAATTTGGGCATTAGTTTCACAATCCTTTGTTAGCCAAAACTGAATATCTTCATTGTCGGTGGTAATTGAGATATATGCGCGACCTTGGCAATCTCCCTCATTTACTACACTCATAGCACGGTCTGTGACTGTTCCGTAGTAAGTTTTTTCAGACCCCTCTACCAATTTGTTGCCGCAAGCAGCCAAACAAAGGAGCAATACCAAAACCAAAACAAGTGCTATCAACTTTTTCATACAATCACACTCCTTTGTAAAATTCCGATTTGTCGTTCTGTTTAGTCCCCAAAGAACCTACTAAACCAGCTACGCTTTTGAACCGGTTCTGTCTCACGCTCCGGCTGATCGGCTCCGGACTTGCCGGAAAGAAGCTGCTGATGCATCGTCCCAGCATGGAGAGCCTGGGCCGCTGCCGCAGTCTGCTGTGCCGTCACCAACGCCGAGCTGACCTCCGCCAACCTTGCGTTCAGTTCCTCGATCTGCTTGTCCTTTACAGCAAGTTGCTCGCTTTTCCGGTCTAATTCTCCCTGCAGCATAGCGATCAAAGTGGTTTCGCAAGTTTCGCAACTTGCTTTCGCCTGTTGCGAAACTTGCTTTCGTTCAACACCTAAATAATGCTGATATATGGCGGTTTTTTGACTTTCGCTGATTGCGAAACTTCCTTTCGCATCTTTCGCAACATGGTTTCGCCTACACCATGCACGAACTGCCTGTTCCGACACGCCACATTCTATTGCAATTTCCGTTATTACACCCGCCAAATATCATCACCACTCTTTCATCCAGAGTTAATCTCAAAACAAATCGCTATGAGATCCAGTCCTTATCAATTTCAAAATCAAAGTCTGCCGAACAACTTTATAGACCAACAGCCAGTCCGGCTCGATGTGACATTCTCTCATGTCCTTATAATTTCTGGAATTAGTGAGAGCATGATCTCGATACGCCTCCGGCAACGGCTGCTCGTTACACAACAGCGTGATCACTTCCTCCAACTTCTTCGGATCGCAGCCTCTCTTGATCGCAAGCTTGTAATCTCGTTTGAACTGCCCCGAAAACTCCGGCTTAAGCATTCAGCGCCTCCATCAGATCTGCAACGCTATCAAACGGACCATACATATCCTCTCCCTTTTCTGCCGCCTCCATCGCCGCATAGGTAACAGCATTCGGCTCGTCAACCTTGACTTCAAAGGGAAGTCCATGACACCTAAGTGCCTGTCGATAAAAAATACCCGTTGCCGTACTCAAATCCATTCCGAGGGACTTAAAGAGAGCTGCCGCCTGTGCTTTCAGCTCCGGCTCCATTCTTATCGTCATATTTCCTTTAGCCATAATAGCACTCCTTTCCTCGTCATTTTTAGCTTGCACTAATATTATATTCAATATTCGTGACATTTGCAAGTGCATTGCAAATGTTTTTTTGCAACTTTTCTATGAACAGTGCTTTCTATATGGTAACACCGCAGCGTGTACATTTAGGGGGTGAAAAAGCCTTATTTCGCGCGCTTTTCAAGCCTCGTTTTCGGTGGGGTAATATAAAAACCCTTACCCGCCCCGAAAACGCCTTGTAGGGCGTTTCTGGGGCGTTTACAGCCCTTTCTTAAATTCCTCCACCAACAGATCGCTCAAAGCCTGTGATGGGCGTATTTTGACCGTTATATGCCCCTCCGGTACGGTGTCCCACCATTTGCGGATCGTTTTCGGATCAAGTCCGGTGTCCCTATGACAATCGGCCTTGCGTCCCTCTGGATGCTCCTGCCGCCACGCATAGACTTGCGCTTTCTTTTCTTCTGCCCCTTTTCTTCTCCATGTGCCGCCAGGATAATCCACTTCCTGCACCGCCCTTGCTCTTTTCAAATGCTCTTTCTGTGATCTACCATTCCTCTTGTTGCGCTCGATGCGAACATCGGTCAGAGCTTCAATATCGGAAATCGTGAAATTGTAATACTCCTTGTCGTAGGCTTCCAGCGCACTCCGTATATCTTCCTCGGTCAATGCGTTCTCATGCTTCACCATCTGCAGATCATCAAAAGCCTCTTTCATATCCTGCCGGAGCTGCTGCTTCGACACACCGCATTTGTAAGCATAGATAGCAAGGCACATCAAAAAGAAATACCGATGCCCGCCCTTTATCTCTCCGATCTGCCGCAGCCACCAATGGTAGAGCGCATACGGATCATCACCATGCACCTTTCCGGCAATATCCCACTTCTTGCGTCCTTTCTCGCCTCTCACAACAACACGCTCATACCACTCCGGATATGCCTCCCTCGCCTCAGCTCGTGTCATTTTGGATGGGCTGAAAGGCTTATTGACATCCACCCTGTTTTCTGGCTTTGCGTAGGCGTTCAGATAATCCAGCGTTACCCGTTCTCCGGTACGGAAAGCGACCAGCTCCGTCCCATGCTTGTCATTGATGCTGCCCACCATGCGGAAGCTCTGATTGATGGATTGATACTGGATCGCCTTGACCTGCGAAGTGCTGCCATACTCCCATAGCCGGAAAGTGAGGTCATATTTCAGACTTTTAAGCTGAATTTTTATATTCGGGTATAGGTCAATCGGCTGCTGGAAAACATAGTAGATATGCAGCCCTGTCCCCGACAGAACAAGGAAAGTCGGCATCGGCAACCGGCGCACTCGCTCCGGATCGCCGCCAAAGCGCAGAAAGAGGTTGCGCAGCTCGGCAAGACCTACGCCATCCAGATCGAAGATCAGAGCATACATCCGCTGGGCGTTCTCCAGCCTGTTCTCCTTTCTGCGATATGCAAGACCGCTGCACAAAGTAAGGCTGTTCCCCTCGACAAACTCCATGTAATCCTGTTCCCATGTGTCGTTATACATCTTCCTGCGCCGGAGCTTCTTATCCTCGCTCTGTTCATCCCGATACAGATACACAGCGTTCGGATGGGAAAAATCCGTGTGCCGTTCTCCGGAGTTCTCATTGTCCGGAAACAGCTCTTTATAAAACTCATAGCCTCCGACCTCCGGATATTGTGCGCTCAAATACTCGTAGCAGCCTCGATAATTCTCGGTCATATTACCACCTCACAAAAGAAAAAGTACCAAAAAGAAAATCCGCTGCGGCGGGGATCGCCTGCGGGCGGGAAGGGGGAAAAGGGGGAGCAAAAGAGCGGCGGCTACGCCGCCTTAAAGAGAAAGTCACCTCCCCCTTTTCCCCCTCGCTGCGGG
>NZ_JBBMFA010000116.1:0-73892 GCF_040096265.1 Ruthenibacterium intestinale | reverse complement strand
CCCCCCCCCCCCCCCCCCCCCCCCCCCCCCCCCCCCCCCCCCCCCCCCCCCCCCCCCCCCCCCCCCCCCCCCCCCCCACTTTCCTGTTGTATTCAGGCTTTTATTTCTGCGCCAAGATCCGCTGCGTCAGTTCCCGGATGGGACGCACACAGGGGTCTGCTGCATCGATCTCCACATAATGTTCCAACGCTCCCCGAATGCGCTTTTCCCGCACCGGGAACGCCTTTGCACGGTAGCGCCGGGCGAACGCCTCGTCCACGTGAACCACCCGCCACAGCTTTGCCGCCGGGCAGTTATGCGCCAAAAACGTATCGTGCCCGTTCGCCAGATTCTTTACTGCGTTTTCCAGCTTATCCGGGCGAAACCACAGGGGCTGCTGCGGCCCCACGTTGCCTTCCAGCGGGCCTGTGACTTCAATATACACATTGGTTCCCACCACGTGCAGGTCTGCGTCTCCCTTTTCAAAGCCATTTTTCGAGGCACTTCCCGCAATGTACGCGGTGCTTTCGGCGCCCAGGCCGCAGGGCTCTACCTGACGGCCTGTTTTTCGCTCCAGATATTCCGCCAGCACCGCCTCCCGCTGGGTGGAGCGGTCCCAGGTGGACTGATAGCGATCTTTCCAGTAATTCTCATTGTGATCTTTCATGTAGAATGAGAAAAGGGCAACCGTGAACCTGGAAAAGGCTGTTTTTCTCTGGAAATGGCTTAACAGCGCGGTTTTTTTGCGATTTTTTGTGTGGAAATCGTAGAATTTCGGCGGAAAAAACGGCGTGGGCTTTGAAAAATTTTCGGCGCGATTTTGGCGCTTTTCGAGCCTCGCAGTGATCAATTAAGAAGTGTTTAGGAAGCCCTTTTAAATGTGTTTAGAGGGTGTTTAGAACAGAATAAGAAAAAGTGCTGAAAACCGCGTAACAAAGCGGTCTAAACGGTCATTTAAAGGGTAAAAAATAATAATTAAAGAACCGTTTCGGAGATGGAAAGTATCCTGTCTCTGAAACGGTTCTTTTTTCATTTTAATGCGCAAATGTCTTGCGCATTAAAATACTCTTGCGCATTAAGGAAAATAGCGGGATTGTGGGCTTTTTTATCGCCACCGAAAGTTTATGAGTTGCGCATTAAAATATAGATTATTGTTACATTTCTATTATCCACTCAGGCTGCAAAACACCTATTACGCAGCCATTCACAATAGCGCCTTCCGGACACGGAATAGAATTATATTTTTTGTTCTCGCTGATAAGACACCCGTTACCCAAACGCTTGATATAGCCGTTGCCGTTAAGCGTGACAAGTGCGATATCACCTAATTGTACAGAATCCCTTGAAACCATGACGATATCCCCGTCTGAATAGAGCGGCTCCATGCTATCTCCGCTGACACGTACACAGAAGGCTGCACGGCGTGTTTTTTGGTTCTCCACGACCTTTATAGATCGGAAGGCCTCTGGACCCAAATAGACTCCAGATCCTGCGCTGGCAGGCTGTTCAGATAACTGCAGGTAAATACAATTTTCAATAATATCATTATTCTCTCTGGAAGTCGTTTTCGCTGCTGAAAGTGAAGAACGATTCAATTCCATATCAATAAGTGAGCGAACAATTTTTTGAGAATAAGGATCGAGACGTCTGTACTTCTTTACGATATTTTCCATTTCATCCAGAGATACCGATTCAGTATAGATGTCGCGCATCTCATCTTGGAAAAGGAAGTTGGCGTCAACACCTAAGACACTTAGTAAAGAATACAGAACTGGTTCTTTTGGGTGGCTTACATTGTTTTCATAATTCGCGATGGATGAACTAGTAACTCCCAATTTATCAGCTAACTCTTTTTGGGTATATCCGCGCATTTCACGCGCTTCACGTATTCTCTTTCCAATGCCCATGGTAATCACCTCATATTAACCTTACTATAGATTAAATTTCCCAGGCGGTCAAGAAAAAATGTCAAGAAACTTGATAAAAACTATTGAATTAAAAAGATTCTTGATGTATTATAATGATAACTTCAAGTTTCTTGATGTTTAGAGAGGTGATGATATGTCGATTATTGCGGAGAATACCCGTCGAATCATTAAGGAGAGAGGTCTAAAGATAGGCGCTGTTGGAAAACAAGCGGGATACCAAGGAAAGACCTTTTACAATCTGCTTTCGGGAGAAAAAGTTATCACTGATAGGGATATTCAAGCGATAGCTCATGTTCTAAAGGTTACGCCTAACGAACTTTTTGGCATTAATAATTTTCATCAAGGAGCCTAACGCATGAATTTCCATTTTGAACTGAGAAAAGGGAGCTGCCCCCAAATAATCAAGCAATATGGAGACAGGCAGCTCCGAATCCTGGAAGTACGTCAGCACCAGCTTATGGTCGGCCGGTGGCCAAGGTGGGCTCCATGCAGTATCCGGTACTATCCGGCAATCGGACGCATGTTGATCCGAGGCCCAGCAGGCCAGTATATCGGTTGGGCGGAAAGCCTGGCAGAGGCATTGATCCGCTTGGCCACGGCGGAAACAAGCAAAGTATTGCCCGAAAACGGGTTTTCAAACAGAAGGGAGTAAAAATCATGGAAAATCAACTGATCTACCAGCCGATACATGTCGGCGAAGTGTATGCAAATAAGAACCGGCTCTACCGAGTGGAGAGCATCGATGGCGAATGCCTGCGGCCATCGGCGCATCTGCGCAGACTGGCTGATGGCTGGGAAGTTGATGTGACCGGAGCAGCCCTGTACCGGACGGATCTGGGCATTGAACTGTTGTGGAGCTACGGCAAAAACGGACACTTCGTCCCCGAACGGGACGCAGTCTGACGGAGGTATCAATGAAGATGGAAAGAAACATCGGAAGCCTGAAGGATTCGTACATGGTACTTGCTGCAAGCCAGCAGTACATCCTGCTGCGGAGCAAGACGGAAAACCCTCGACCGAGTTACGCGGTGGCGCGGATCGACGGAGATGGGAGAGCGTTTGACCTGCAGGCGCGCGTTGATCGGGAAGCAGCGGAGCGGCTGTTCTGCTCGCTGTGTTTCCCTGGCTGGTTCAAATAAAGCCGAAACGGCCTTCTGGGCCGTCTGCCGGGAATGGCCGCCCGGCACTGATGATGGCAGGCCAATAAAAAAGCCCACACGAGGCGGGCGGAAAGGAGCGTAATATGGACAACCAGCACAAAAACACACGTGAAAGTTGTGTAGGAAACGATGAAGTTCAGATTGAGGCAAGGTATGGCATGCCGCTGGTAGGTAGTCGGGCATTCCCTGGTACGGCGTGGTACAAGGTAGATATACAGACGGGAATTGTCACAATTCATTACTATGAAGACGGAGAAAAAACCGAAGAGTTCGACATCAAAGAAGTTGAACTCTCCGGCGTTCCTGTGAATTACTCGGCACCTAAAAGAGCAACTCCTTTGGAAGAGAGCCCAGTACATTTAAAACCGCGCACTACCGACTGATAATCTAAAACATACGGCCGTACATCCTCCAGATGATGGTATATCTCTGGATCGCCGGAATGGTATTCCAGACCGGGATTTTTCAAAGTCTCTTCAAGAATAGCACGAATCTGAAATTTCGTGAGCACTTATTACAACCTCCCTTCTGCATGAAATAAGTAGAATCATAGAACATAACCCTCCCTTTTTCGCATGTTGATGGGCGGTGCTGCAACGCCGCCATCACCAACAGGATAGCACAACCGGGCCGCAAAGGCCAGAAAGGATATAGAGCATGAACAACATCACACCGATCGAAGCGCTTATCACCGACACTGTACAGAAGTTTGAAACAGACCTTTGCCGCGCGGTGGCAAAAGTATATGACGAAGACGAGATCATCACGGATGTCGAAGTCAACATCACGCTCGAAACAACCAATCCGGAAGACGTCATTGAGGACGCGGTTCAAAATTTCCGCGAGAAAATGAGGGTTCTGGATAAAATCTTCGGCGAAGGCAGCGCACAGGAAATGAGCGAGGAATTAGAAGATATGCTGCAGAAGGACATGCGAAAGGATCTGATTCCCAACGACAAGACCCTTGAGGCCCTTCGGAAAGGCATGCTGGTGCATCCCATGCCCAAAGAGCCGATGGTAGACGATGGGAAGGAATACCGGCCCTATATGCCTCCTGTGGTGAAGAATGCCCGCACAAAAGCGCTGGAGTGCTTGATCATGCGATTGATAGCGTATGGCGCACCTGCTGAATTCTTCACAGGAAAGAGCGAAAAAGAGATCATGGAAGGCCTCGCGACACTGCTCAAAATGCACATGGAAGCGGTCAATCTGGCCCGGAAGATTCTCCGAAAAGACAGATAATCTCAGAACCAATAGCCGAAACAGCCCAATGGGGGCTGTCATGCGGGGGTTGACCGCCCCGTGTCCGAAGATGGCAGGTCAAAAAAGTAGGTGGTTTTTTGAGAACAATGTTATCGGCTCGCGAAGTTTCATCGTTGACAGGCTGGCCGATTCGAACAGTACAACATAAAGCACAAACAGGACAACTGATGGCGGAAAGTGTATTAAACCTTCGGAATCGGAAGGAATATCTCTTTCCTCTGGAAAGCCTGCCGGTTCAGGCGCAGGAACGTCACTATGAGCAGCAAAGTTCATCGCTTTCAGCTCCGGCCAAAGCGGCGTTGGAAGAAGTGCGGGAGACGCCGAAGCGGAAACCTCTGGACAGCTACACGGAAGATGAGCGGACGGAGATCAGTTTCTGGCGGGACGTCATAGACCAGTGGATGCTCTATCGCAGCCAGCCGGACAAGCAGATGAACGAGCTGGATCAGAAGTTCGTACAGCATATGTGTGTGGAAAATCCCGGCATTCGATTGAGTGTGCCGACGCTGTATCGGAAGAAGAAGGCACTGGAAGAGGGAGACTTGGACAGCGTGATCGATCGGCGAGGAAAGGCGCGCAAGGGAAAGACAGACATGCCGGCATACGTCAAAAAGACATTCCTGCACTATTACCTCGTAGACGGCGGAGAAGGCCATGCGTATTCCATCCAAAAGTGCATGGAGTACACAGAGAAGTGGGCAGAGAAAAACGCGGTGAACGCGCTGCCTCTCCCCTCGTACAGCAGCTTTTACCGCGTTGCGATGGCAGTACCGGAAGCTGTGCGCATCCTGATGCGCGAAGGCGAGCGCGCGTACTACAACAAAGCAAGCGCGTATACCCGCCGCGAATATGAAAGTATCGCCAGCAACGACTGGTGGGTGGGCGATACATATACATGCGATACGATCACGGTAGGACCAAACGGGAAAACGCATCGTCCGTATCTGACCGCATGGGTGGATGTACGCAGTGGCATCTTTGTCGGGTGGTATATCAGTTTTGGCGGGAACAGCAGTCAGAACTCCATCTATGCGCTGCGCCGCGCGTGCCTTGCCCATGGGATGCCGAATCACAACGTGTATGTGGATAACGGCCGTGAGTATCTGACCTTTGACTTCGGCGGCAGAGGCCACCGTGCCAAAAAGGTACTGGCGAACGGTGAGCAGCCGTTTGAGCCGAAAACAATCCTGGACTATATGGGCGTGGAGATGAAGAACGCGATCGTGCAGAACTCCCGCGCAAAACTGGTGGAGCGAAGCTTCCGAAACGTGAAAGAACACATCATGCGGTTGTTCCCCACGTACACAGGCGGAAGCCCGGAAGAAAAGCCGGAAGCCTTAAAAAAGGCATTGAAGCGCGGCGAGATCCCGACAGATGAAGAGTTCATCGAAAAGGTGAACAAGCTGATCAGCGGGTATCTGAACTACGAACCGTACTATGGCTCGGTCCCGGCCGATAAGGGAAAACGGCGCATCGACGTATACAACGAACATCTTGAGCATGTGCGGCATGTGCGGGAAGATGTGCTGAACTTGATGATGCTCCGCACATCAAAGCTCCGAAAGGTCGACCGTGAGGGCGTATACCTGAATATACGCGGCCAGAAGATCTGGTACAACAGCCTGGAACTGCATAGCCGTTTCCAGAGCCAAAAGGTGTACTTGAGGTACGATCCGGACGATCTATCCAGTGTGCGCGTATACCGAGAGGACGGGTCCTTCATTATGACAGTCCCCCGGTGCGAGCTGGAGGCAGAATATGGGGCAACACAGGAAGAGATCGCACGTCAGCAGCAGCTCAAGAACCGGTTCAAACGTGCGGTGCAGGATCTCGCGGCAGAGCTGCTCCCAGACGCGCCGCCGGAAGAAGCTGCGGCGCTCGTATCCAGAATGGCCGAGGAAAATCTGGCCGGACCTGCAGCAGCGCGCAAACCCAAGATCGTGGAGCTGTGCAAATTCGACGAAGAGCCAATGGCGATGGCTGTGGGCGATATCGACATTTTCAAAATGAATCAAAATTCGGATGGAGGATATGACGATGATGACTTCGACTACTAAGGTTTACGATGAATCACTGCAGGAACGTGTACGCGAGTACATGAAGAACACGGGGATCTCTCAAAACAAACTTGCCCCGCGCGTGGGCGTGAGCAGCGCCAGTCTCAGCAATTACCTTCGCAACAAAATGGAAGGCAGCGTTGAGGGGATTGAGAACCGGCTGCGCGAGTTTTTGCAGCAGGAAAGCGAAGCTGCGGCGGCGCAGGTTCAGGCGGCTCCGTACAATCTGGATGAGACGTACAAGCCCACCAGCATCAGCGAAGACGTATATCAGTCCATCCGCTATGCGCAGATCAACCGCACACTGGTGATGCTGCATGGGGATGCCGGAGCCGGAAAAACGAAGGCCGCCGTCAAGTATTACCGGGACAATCCTCAGAGCACCATCTACATCCGGTTGGACCCAAGCATGTCAGGTCTTGCCGGAGTCGGAGAGCTGCTGGGTGCGGCGCTGGATCTGCCAGCGGTCAGCAGCAGCAAACAGATGTGGCAGGCGATCCGGGCGCGGCTGCGCGGCACAAACAAAGTCATCATCGTGGACGAAGCGCAGCTCCTGAAGCGCGCACCGATGGACGGGCTTCGTATTCTGCCGGACGAAGATGAAGTCAACGAGGTTCCGGGCAATGGTGTGGTCCTGATCGGCAACAGCGAGCTGTACGAGCGCGTAAAGAAAGGCAAGATCACGACTCAGGCATATACCCGCATCGGCCTGCAGCGTGCCTACAGCACGATGCGGCTGACGAATGAGGACATCAAGCTGCTGTTCCCCATGTTCGCCGGCGAGGATCAGGCCAAGGAGCTGAAACTCATTGCCAGCGTGTGCCGGAGCCAGCACAGCATCCGCACCGCAAAACATATTGTCAAGAACGCGATCCGAAACGAGGATATTTCCTATGAAGGACTTCGCGCAGCGGCCGCCAGCACACCGGTCGGACGCATTTAAACAGGTGTTTACAAGGGGGATAAACAGATGTTAAACAGAATGAAAATCGCGTGCATCTTTGCCGGCGGCGCTGCCGCAGGGCTGATGGTAGCAATCTGTGCCAATGTGTGGATGGGCCGCCCCGGCTCGGCGGGCGGTGAAGTGCTGATCCTGCCGCTGATCGGTCTGCTGCTCTATGTGGGATATGAGTTCGGTTATCTCTCCGCGATGACAGAGGCAGCGCGGCGCAGGCGCATCCGCGCACAGAAAGGAGACGTTCGCAATGGTTGATGTCCTTGTAGTCATTCTCGTTCTGGCGGTGAGTTTGGGCATGTCATGGGCCGTGACGGTAGGCCTTATCAAGCTGGTCACGATATGCTTTGGATGGCCGTTTTCCCTGCTGACGGCCACCGGGATCTGGCTGATCCTGCTGCTGGCAAGAAGCGTATTCAAGAGTAGAAGCCGCAATGAATAGCTGGAGCATATTTACGTGGGCGCTTTGGTACGGCGGCGGTCATGCGACAAAAAGTGCGCATCACGGGAAGTGGCCAAAGTAAAACAAAAAATGCCGCACATGGGGCGAATGCCCCGCCTTAATGCAGCCCCCTGCCCTATTGGGCCGGAGCCGGTCACAAGCCCGGAGAAATTGCAGAGTGAGGCAAGGAGGAGCAGACAGTGAAAAAGAAGAGCGAATTTAAACCAGTCCGATGCAAAGGCTGCTACTACTGGCGGCCCATCAATTACGGAAAGAAAGTCGGACAAAGAGCATGCCACTATTGCCTTGAGACCGGGAATCCGCGCGGCATACTGCCGCACCTGTGCTACCAGCACGAAGGAACACCGTACACACCAGGAAGAAAGCGAAAGGGGCCTGAGCAAGATGCCGAACTGTAAAGTGTGCGGCAAGGCGGTCACGTCCGGCTGTGTGCTGCATACAGAGTGCATGGAAGAGGCCGCTCTGACACTGGCGGAAATCATCTGCGACAAATATTGCAGGTGGCCAAGGGAGAGCCGGAGCGCCGAAGCGCTTGAGGCCCGCTGCGATTGCTGCGAGATCATTAAAACCCTGCTCCCTGATCTTTGAGGAGCAGGTCCATGCGGGGCCGCGTCCCAATCGGGTCGGCGTAGCCGGTCGCAACGGCAGCCCCGCACAATTTTCAAATCCAGATATCACGTTATCATCAAGGGAGGATGCCATATGATCACACTGAAGGATTGCACAAAGGCGGAACTGTTGTGGATAATCAACCGACTGTGTGAGCGGAGTATATTCCGCAGCGACTATGAACTGTCGCTGGTGCTGAATGATCTGGAACTTCAGCGAGAACAGAAAAGGCTGGAGGAAGCAAGCCGATTGAATACACAGTCATACAATGCACGGCAGCGCGCACTGGATCTGCTGGCTCCATACGAGGGTAAACCGTATTCTGAGATCCCGCTGGAGATTGCGGAGCAGGCGGATGCCGCTTTCGCAGAGGCACGTTCCTTGGACAAAAAGTGGTGCAAGCTCATGAATATGTAAAAGTGTTACATTGTATAGAACACAAGCGGCAGAACATGCCGCACATGGGGCCAAAAGCCCCCGCCTTAATGCAGCCCCCTGCCCCATCGGGCCGGAGCCGGTCACAAGCCCGGACAAATCGCAGAGTGAGGAAAATGTAGAGAGAAGAGGTGTACATATTGGCGAGAAAGAAAGTAACCAGTGATCCGGTCCTGCGGGATTGGGCCGCTGTGGACACGGCGCTGCGCGACCTGAAGGAATGCCGGCACACATTGGCCGAAATGAGCATTGATCTTGACCGGCGCGTGGACAGTCTGAAGGATGAATACAACCGCAACGCGCAGCCGGTGCAGAACCGCACGAAGCGGCTGGAAGCGGACATCAAGGAATTCGTGGACGCTCACCGCGCGGAGCTGGACGGCAAGAGCCGCGCTCTGGTGTTCGGAAAGGTCGGTTATCGATCTTCCAGCCGCCTGATGCTGGCCCCCGCAAAGGTCGCCGAAGCGATCGCGGCGCTGAAGGCGCTGGGCCGCAAGGAGCTGATCAAGACGACGGAAACCTTGGACCGCGAAGCGCTGAAGAAAGAGCCGGCCGAGGTTCTGGAGAGCATCGGGGCGTATATCCGCACGCGGGACGAATTCTACTACGATATCGGCGACGATCAGCCGGAGGCGTAACAAAGTGAGAGGAGGCGGCCGGGATGGGTGCGCTGGATGTAAACAAAGGAACGGTAAAAAGTATCTATGCCCTGGGCGCAAAGCTGGGAATGGTGGAACGCGGAGCCGGACACGAGGACGCGCTGCACATGTTGGTGCAGGGTCTTACCGGAAAGGAATCCGTGAAGGCGCTGACCCCGGCCGAAGCGGCGGCAGTGCTTTCGGAATTGCGTCGGCGCAGCGTCCCGGCCGGGCAGCGCAGAAACCGGCGGCCTCGCAAATACGAAGAGTTACCAGGCGGGCTGAGCGAAGGACAGCAGAAAAAGGTCTGGTACCTGATGTATGAGCTGGAAAAATACGACCCTGCGCCGGCGGGTGTACAGTTACGTGACAGGCTCTGCGGACTGATCGAGCATCAATTCGGAGTGACAAGCTTCCCAACGCAGCCTTTCCGGTTCCTGACCTGCGACCAAGGAAATGCTCTGATCGAGGGCCTGAAGAAACTGACCGAGCGCAAAGAGCTGGAATACCTGCACAGTGATCGCTTCCGCCGTGAGATGGAGGCGGCAAAAAATGCGGAATGAATTGCTGGCAGAGCTGACACTGGAAGATCTGCAGGGCGAATCCCGTGAGCTGGCAGAGACCATCGGCATGGATGCTTTCATCAAACTTGTGGATGTGTATGGTGGGACAGGGCGTTTGTATATCCCTCAGCCGGATACGCTTCTGATTCCCGTACGAGACAAAAAAATCTGTGAGCAGTTCAATGGCGGAAACATCTACGAACTGGCCCACAAGTGGGGTCTCAGTGATGGGTACATCCGGAAAATTGTGAAGGATAGGCTGGCCGAAATCCGCCGCACCCCTCCCACCGGACAACTCTCCCTGGACGAGTTTGTATAAAAATTGCAGAAATAGTTCAACTGAACAGTATATGTAAGATAAGGTATGATGAACTCATTACGAGGGCATCATACCTTATTTGTTTATCAGGAGGAATTCACGCATGACTTTTGACGCAGGGACATGGTGGCTGATCACGCTGGTGGTTACCGTGGTGATTGGGCTCGTCGGATATCTGTTTGGCCGCACAGTGTTTGCGCAGTTGGATAAGCATGGCGCGGACATTAAAGAGGTGCGGGAAAGCTACACCACGCGGGAACGTCATGACGGAGATCTTGATAAACTCAGGAAAAAGCATGACGCAGATATGGAACGGCTTCGCTGTGAGATGAAAGAAATGCGTACAGAAATGCGTACAGAAATCCGATCTATGTCGGAAGACGTCAAGGAAATCAAAGAAAACTGCATCCGGCGGGAAGAGTTCCTCCAGAGCCAGTTGAAGCTGGAAAGCAAGATGGATAAGCTGATGGAATTTTTGATGAAGGGTGGTAATTGAGATGGAAGAAAGAGAGCTGCGCAGGAAAATGCAGGCCGGTGAGCTTGCATCGAATAACGGGACCGTGATGCGCACACTGGCGCTGGCCGGCAACGATTTCAAATATCTGAAACTGAAGAGCCTGCTGCTTGCACTGGCGGGCACTATGGATAAGGCGGCGCTATGCAGCAGCATCAACTATCTGGCAGACAGCGGATATCTGCAGGTGCGCACGATAGACGATGCTCACCTTCCGGCCAGCGTGTCGGATATGGAGCTTGAGGACCTGGAAGTGAAGCTGACACCGAAAGGGACACAGTTACAGCGCTGCGTCAAGAAGGACCCGCTGGTCGATATGTAAGGAGGGCTGAAGGATGGGACGGCGGAAAAACCGAAGCCGAAGCAAAATCAGCCAGTTGCCGCCGGAGATCCGCAACACCGTGGACGCTATGGTACAAGACCCGGCGGACTTTACATACAACGACATTCGGGAATATCTCGCAAGCCTTGACATAAAGATCAGCAAGTCGGCGATCGGGACCTATGCGCGCGACCTGATGGCCAGTCTGGAAGCCCTGGCAATATCGCAGGAAAGTATTCGGGCCATGATGGAAACAGCCGCAAAGGTGCCGGAAGTGGACGCGGTAGAGATCATCAACCGCATCGCCGGTCAAAAGATTGTGCAGGCGATCATCAATAAGCCGGACGAAGAGTGGACGGATCTGCGGCTGGATAAGCTGCTGAAGGAAGCAAACGGTATGACCAAGGCGGTTGCGTATAAGCAGCGGATTGATCTTCAGAACAAAGAGGACGTGGCGGCCGCTGCAGATGAACTGAAAGCCGAGTTCTTCAGTGCCTTGAGTACAGAGCATCCGGACCTTTATCGTCAGCTTGTGACCGCGCTGGACCGTCATACAAAGGGGGCGGCCAATCAATGAACTGGTATGTGCTCCAAGTCATGACCGGGCATGAGCGGGACGTGTGCGAGGCGCTGCGCCGCAAAGACGTGCGGGCACGCGCTCCGTCTCAGCGCATGGAGATCCGGCGGCGGGGCAAGTGGCAGACCGAAGAGAAACTGCTGCTTCCTGGCTATGTGTTTGTCGGCGTCGAATACAGCGCGGCGCTGTTCCATCTCGTGTCCCCCGTCTCCGGCGTGATCCGGTGGCTGGGTCTCGAGAACGGCCGGCCGCAGGCCCTTGATGCACGGGACGCGCTGCGGTGGCGTCTGGACAGCGAGGAAACGCTGGAGCCGAGTCGGGTGTTATTCCTTGCGGACGGAACATGGCACGTGCTGGACGGGCCGCTGATGGCGTTTGCTGGCGAAGTAACGCGGATGGAGAAACGGCAGCGGCGCGCATGGGTGTATACCAAACTGGGCGGCAGCACACAGCGCATCCGGTTTGGGGTTCTTCCCGTGGAGGGCGTACCATGAATGATCTGAAAGAGAAGCGTGCGCTGGTCCGGAAGATCGTCAGAGCAAGACCGAAGAGTCCCGGCGAACTGTGCGCCGGATGCGTCTGGCGGATGGCGGAAAGCGGACGGGTCGTCTGTCCTTTCCCACGCTGCGTGCGGCGCAGCACGGAAGAGCCTGAACGATCATCTAAACGGTACTGAACACAAAGCGTTTAGGACCGCACAAGAAAACCAGGAACAAGGCGGGGTTGATTCGTCCCCCGTGGCGTGATCGGCGGGAATAGAGGGCAAAAAACCGGGCCGAAAGGGCCGGATGGCGAAGCGTGCCCGGTGAAAAATGCCCTCGAATGTCTGTGCTTGCGCGGAATACCGTTTAATTACGCCAAAATACCGTTTAAAAACGTTCAGAAGCCTCTGGCCGTCCATGCGGACACCAGGGGTCATTTTTTCATTACAGGCGATTTTTGAGGCCGTAGGCGCGGCAGAGAGGAGCGAGCAAAGTGAAAAGGACGCAGAAGGAAAGCGTCGAGGGCCTTTTGAAAGGGATCGAGGACGCAAAAAACATGCGAGAGTTCGATTACATCAAGGATCTTAATGGGACGGCTGCGAGATTGGCTTGTGAACAAGTACCTACCAGCCTGGGCCGTGCAGACGATTCTCGAAGAAAACAAGCAGCTCCACGGGAAGTTGGAGCACCTGAAGGAAGAATACAAAACGCTGCAGGCATACACCGACGGGCTGGAGTATGCGCTGCATCGAGGGACACGGATTGAGATCAACACAACAGGAGGTGGTTTAAATGGTGATCGGAGCGCTGAAGGCACTGACAGATAGCAGCATCATAAACACAGCACAAGGGTTCGGCGCACCGGACGTGACGACCTCCGCCATGAAAGATGCGATCAAAGAATGGTTCGCCGCCTATTTCCGCCAACCGCCTGCGCACGGGCAAGACCCATGTATGCGCCTGGCATATACCATTGTGCATAAGCTGGACAAAGGCGTTTTTGCTGAGTACAAGTCAGACATACTTGACAAGGAGAAAACGACAAAAGGCGCTTGGATGGATGCGAACCTCACGCAGTTGGACCTTGCAAAGAGTGACATCATGCAGTGGATGCTGGTGGGCGGCGAGGTGTATGTGAAGCCGGTGCCACGCACAAAGGCGGACGGGACGACGCAGTTCTGGCCGCAGGTCATCCGCCGGAACAATGTGGTGATCCTCGCGAGAGACGGTGACGGCCGTGTCACAAGCATCGGATCATCGGAAGAATCCCGGCGCAGCGGTAAATACTACACGCTGCTGGAAAAACGCACCGTGGACGCAGCGGGATATCTGACCATTGAAAACAAGCTGTTTGAATCGTCCAGCGACGCTGCGCTGGGCACGCAGGTGCCGCTGGCAACGCTCGGACAGTATGCAGAGCTGCCGGAATGGTACACGTATCCCCGCCCTGTGTACAGTTTGGGGCTTGCGGTTCTTCGGGTCCCGCTGGTCAACTGCGTGGATGGAAGCCCGGATGCGGTGAGTGTATATGAGCCGGCTATGCAGGTAATCCGGAATGTAGATCATATGGAGCATCTGCACAACAAGGAATTCGAACTCGGCCGACACCGGATTGTAGCACCGGGCGAGATGCTGCGCAGCGGGCCGAACGGAGAGCGGCGGCTGGAAGACAGCGTGTTTGAGGATATCGGCCCGGCGTACACCAATGAGCAGCAGCGTGCGGGTCTCACCGTGTTCAGTCCGCAGCTCCGGCAGGAAGCGTATGAGGCGCGCACACAGGAATATCTCCGAATCGTGGAGAACCAGATCGGGCTCAAGCGTGGTTTGCTGTCGGATGCACAGGAAGTGGAAAAGACCGCGTTTGAGATCGCCAGCACCGCCGGAGACTACAACCTGAGTCTGCAGGACCTGCAGAGCGTCTGGTTTGACGGCGTGCGGGACTATCTGCGCATCTGCGATATTCTTGGACAGATGTACCGCTATTGCGATCAAAGTGCCTGGGCTGTCGAAGAACAACTGGCCATCACATGGGGCAACGGCGTGCTGTATGACCCGGACAAAGAATGGCAGCAGGAATGTGAACTGGTCCGCATGGGATATCTGCGGCCGGAGATCGCGCTGGGCCATCGGTATGATATGCCCTGTGAGACAGAAGAGGACTGGCAGAAAATCCGTGAAAAGTACATGCCGGATGCCAATGAACCGCTGAACGAGGTAGAAAGGCTGCGTTAAATGTATGACGATGAAAAACTGGAAGAACTGCGAAAGAGAGCCGCCGCGATAGCGGAACCGATTTATGAGACACTGCTTCGAGATATTGTTCGCCGTGTGCGTGGAGCTGGCAGCATCACTTCAACGGCGGAATACCAGATCTATCGGGCCGAGCAGCTTGGTCTTGCCGAAAAGGCAATCAAAGACGCAATCGCGGAGCAGTTGCAAATCTCAGATGCTGCAATCGATATGCTGTTTGAGGAAATGCTGGATGAAACTGTCCTGTTCGAGGAAAACGAAGAGCTCCGGCAGTTGGCTGACGCATATAGTGCGGTCTCGAAAAAGACTGCTGCTGCGGATTATGAGAATCTGTGGGCACCGGGTCCGGATGGAAAGCTGTACACAGTCAAGGAAGCCTACGAGAAGATCATGGACTTCGCGTGGATGCAGACAGCGACCGGCACATACAGTTTTCAGAAAGCCGTTCAGGAAGCGACCAAAGAGCTTCTGCGGCGCGGGTTCCGCGTGATCCCCGGCAAGGACGACCGCAGCTATCGTTTGGAATACGCTGTACGCAGCTATATTACAAACCGCATGGGCGAGATGTTCAATGCGGTGAATCAGATGAACTATGAAGCCATCGGGGCGGATGGCTGGGAGATCAGTGCACATCCTGCACCGGCTCCAGACCATGCACCGTTTCAAGGAAAGCAGTACACAAAAGAAGAATATGACCGGATCAACAACAATCTCTCGCGTAAATTCGGATGGTGGAACTGCAAACACATGTCCTACCCCATCAAAGTTGGTGTCAGCCCGGCCGCATACAGCGCCGAGCAGTTGCAGAAATATCTGGATGACAATGACGCGGGAGTCTGGTACAACGGCCAGCACTTTACACTGTACGAGGCCAAACAGCGAAAACGCCTGCTGGAGAGCATGATCAGCCAGAAAAAGTATGACATTCTCGCGGCGGAAGGTGACGCCGAGCTGCTGAAGACGCAGCAGATCCGGCTGCAGAATCTGCGCTGGGAATACCGCCGGTTTTGCGAAGAGACCGAGCAGGACCCGGAAAACTGGAGGACCATGGTGGCAACGTTCGGTCGCAGCGAAGCCAGCAAGGCCGCATGGGCCGCAAGAAAGCTGGGTATGGGTACATCCGCGCTTCGTGCCAAAGACGCGATGCGCGCGCAGCTCTCGGAACTCACCGATGAGGAACGGGAGCAGCTTACGCAGTACACCGGGTTCGACGCAACGGCGATCAACAATGCGATCCGGCACGGCCGTATCACAAAATCCATGCAGAAAAAAATCGATGCCCTGGACAGCGCACTGGCCAAGGGTACGATTCCGAATGACATCACGCTGTACCGTGAAACCGCGTTGAGTTTTTTGGAGTTCGGCGATTCGACACATCTGACGCGGGATAATCTACCGGATAGTATCGGCCGGATCATCCCGAACCGTATCTTTACATCGACCAGCTTCCGCCAGCTCGGGCTGGCAGGTCGTGACACGGTGATTGAGCTGCATGTGCCAGCCGGATATCAGGGCGCTTTGTACATACGGGACCTTGCTCATCCACAGTACAAACTGCAGGATGAGGTGCTTTTTGCGCGTGGCTTGAAATACAGAATCGTTTCCGTTGACACGTCGGGTGATAAGGTATATATTAAGGCTGAGGTGATGAAGCCATGATTCGAGAAGAAGATATCAGCCCTTCCATGGCATATCCTGATTGTTGGGGAGAGCCGATCGTCCCCATGTGCAACGGGTGCAAATCATGGCATCGAGGGAAACACTCCTGCCGGAAATATCCGAAAGGAATTCCTGCAGACATCCGCTCCGAAGAATTTCACAAATGCCCGGAGTTTGAACTGAAACCGGATTCACCCAACTACAAATACGTGAAAGCCAACATTGAGCGGCTGAAATAGTAGCCGCTTCTGAATATGGTAGCAAGGGACCCTTTCGGGGGTCCCTTTTACAATGCCTTTAAAACGCTGCTTAAACAGTGTTTTAAGGGCATTTTTAAATTGTTTTTACCGCCGGCCCAGCGGACAACAAAACGGGTGCCGCAATACCGGGACTGGCCGGACAACAAGGACAGCGGCGGACGATCAATCATATTTTTGAACATCGAAAGGAGAAACAACATGGCATTGGAATGGCTGAAACCGATCCTCGGTGATGGATATACCGAAGAGATCGACAAGGCGATCAGCGCAGAGATCGGCAAGGGCTTTGTGGCCCGCACGGATTTCAACGAGCTGAAGGAAACCAAAAAGAATGTGGATGCGCAACTGGCCGAGGCCAATAAGACCATCGAAGGTCTGCAGGCCACGGACAAGGACCTCGAGACGGTGCGCAAAGAGGCTGCGGAGTATAAGGCGCGGGCAGAGCAGGCCGAGAAAGACGCCGCTGCGCAGTTGGATGCGTACAAATTCGATACCTGGTTCGACGGTCTGGCCGCGCAGTACCATGCCCGCAATGGCGCGGTGATCCGCACGCTGGCGGGCGAAGACCGCATGAAAGCCCTGAGGGAGAGCAAAAACCGCGACGAAGATGGCAAGGCACTGTTTGAAGACCTGACGAAAAACAGTGCATACGCCTTTGAGGATCAGACCCCGCCCCCGCCTCCCTACGCCGGCGGCACGGGTGGTTCTCCTGTGACCACATCTGACGCAGCTATGCGGGCAGCTATGGGCCTTCCTGTGAATAAGAAGTAAGAGAAAGAGAGGAAATAAGAATGCCGAACTATATTGAACGTGCACAGGCCTACGTCCCGATGCTGGACGAGGTGTACAAGCTGGCTTCCTGCACTTCCGACATGGACGGTGCGCAGGAGCTGGTCAGAGAAGGAGCAAACGCTGGAGAGTTGATCGTCCCCATGCTGGAAATGGATGGTCTCGCGGACTATGACCGAAACGAAGGCTATGTCGGCGGCAGCGTCTCTATGAAGAACGCGACCGTGAAGTGCAACTTTGAACGCGGCCGTATGTTCGACGTGGACGCTCTGGACAACGAAGAGACTGCCGGCCTCGCCTTTGGCCGCCTGGCAGGTGAGTTCATCCGCACCAAGGTCGTTCCCGAGCTGGATGCGTTCCGCTTCGCATGCTATGCGGGCAAACCGGGGATCAGCACCGCAGCGGGAACACTGAGCTCCGGCGAAGAGGTCATCAATGCCATCCGAGACGCCGCATCGGCGATGGATGAGAACGAGGTCCCGGCCGATCAGCGCCACCTGCGCATCACTTCCACCCTGATGAAAGCGATCCAGAGCATGGACACCTATAAATCCCGTGATATCCTGGATTCCTTTGCCAGTGTCAAAACGGTGCCGCAGAGCCGCTTCTATACCGCCATTGAACAGTTGAGCGGTAAAGACGATGAAAAAGCCGGCGGCTATCGCAGATACGCAAAGCACTATGTGAAGTGCAGCGAGGGCGATCCCGGCGCGCTGAAAGTCATTGCTGACGGTGGCAGCCCCTCCGGTAGCGAGATCAAAGTGTCCGAGGTCACGCCGGTTGCCGATCCCGAGTACACTCCCCAGGAGAATGATTACGTCAAGGCGGTGGAAGGTCTTGAGATCAACTTCATGATCCTGCATGCTCCGGCGCTGATCCAGTTCCAGAAACACGCCGCACCGAAGATCATCACCCCGGAAGCCAACCCCTTCGGCGATGGCTGGAGATACGGCTATCGCAACACGGGTATCGCGGATGTCTACGCGAACAAGCTCGCCGGCGTGTACTGCCACCACAAAGAAACCTTCGGCGGCTGAGGCCGGGAAAGGAGCTCAATATGGGAAAATTGATTGGAAAAGCATTCACGATCCCGGCCCCCGTGGCCGGGGTCCCTGAAGAACAGGCCCAATCCCCCATGGTTTGGACCTGTCCGTACTGCGGCAAGACGTATAAGACGGAGAAAGGCTTGACGGATCATATTGCAAAAGAGCACCCGCAAGAAATCGAAGCCTGACGAAGGGAGGCGGTCAGCATGGTATACGCGAACTGGGATTTCTATAACAGAGTCTGGCATGGCGAGCTGACTGCCCAGGAGTTTGAACGTTGGAGTTCACGGGCCAGCCTTGAGATGGACCGTGTGACCCATGGCAGAGCAGCCGGCGCGCCGAACACGATGACCGACGCGCTGGCGCAATGCTGCTGCGAATTGGCGGAAGCAATGTGCAGGCAGGATCAGGCCGCGAGCGCAAGCTGTGGTGGAGCAGTGGCCAGTGAGAATGTGGATGGTTACAGCGTGAGTTATCGTGATAGCGCAGGCGGTCTTGACGGCGCAGCGCAAAACACTCGGCTGAATATCTGCAGGAAATATTTGTGCCGGCCGGTCAACCTCATGTATACGGGGGTGCAGCGATGAATCAAGGCATTCGTAACGCAGACTGCACCCTGTTCCATAAAGAATGGAACGAAGAGGCGCGCCGAGACGTCTGGAGCTGCATGCAGTTACCCGGTGTCAGTTGGTACAGTAAAAAAGGGATCTCCGTCGGCACAACCGGAGAAACCGCCGAAGATACTGTCGTGATCCGGGTCTATACGCAGCAGGCACTGACCGTGGACACCGGCGACATCATCACGCCGGGCCTTGTTACAGCACAGGTCAACAGCTCCGCAGACATTCTTCGCCAGTTCCCGGACAGCGTCAAAGTGATGCGCGTGCGGGATAACCGGCGCGGCAGCCCACAGATGCGCCACTGGCGCATTGAGGGGGAATGACAAATGGCGCTGCTGTCAATCACGACACCGAGAGGAAGTCTCGTGCAAGTCGAGAGCGGAAACGGAACTGTGACGGCGGAGCTGCACTGGGATGCTTCTTTCGGTCGCCGGCGTACACAGGATTTCAACCGCGTGCAGTCCTTTATTGACAGTGAGGTCATCCGCCTCATGTCCCCCTACACCCCGATCCAAACGTCCATGCTCATCAAGAGCGCAACTCTGGGCACTGTCATCGGCTCCGGCAAGATCAAACAGATCGCACCCTATGCCGCATGGCAATACTACCGCACAAACATCACACGAAAATATGACCCGCGCCGGGGAGCGTACTGGTTCGAGCGCATGAAGATCGACCATGGTGACTACATCCTCAAAGGCGCGGCAGAGAAAGCAGGTGCAGGATACAATGTCTGACACGATCGTCGGAGCACTGCAGGAATATCTGGATCAGTGCCCGCTGCTGGAAGGGCGGCGGCTGAATGTGGACTATATTACACGCAGACCGCTGACCTATATGATCAGCCCTTCCCCCGTGGATAGCCTGGTGAAGCAGTATTACGGCGGAAGCGCGATCCGGCAGTACGTTTTCGTTTTGGCAAGCTGTAACCTCTACGGTGAAGACGTGCTCACGAACATTTCAAACAGCGGCTTTTTTGAGAAGCTGGAAGAATGGATGCGCCGGCAGACAAAACTGCGGCAGCTCCCTCAGTTGCCGGGTACGCGGACGGCTCAAAAGCTGGAGGCAGTGAGCACAGGATACCTGTACAATTCGACAGCCACCGAGGCACACTATCAAATACAGTGTCGCCTCACCTATCATCAAAAAGGAGATTGATACGCATGAAATTATCTGAACTCATGGCAGAAGTTGAACTTCAGCCTGATTTTGAAGGCGTAGTGACGGCGGATGATTACGTACTTGCAATCGGTCTTGCCGGCTCTGAGACCGGACCGGGCGACTATCTTGTCGCGCAGGAAGGTATTTCGGAACATTCCGGCGCAATGAGCGCACAGACCGCTGAAAACACCTATATCCGGGGCGGTACCCAGAGCACCAAAACCGGAACGACACGCACAATCAATGTCACCGGAGACCGATATGTAGGTGACGCATTCCAGGATGCGCTTACGGCTCATGCACTTAAATTCGGCACTGGCCAGGCGGTCATCAAGCCGTATGTGTATTTCAATATCATCACTGGCAAAGGCGAACAGGGGCTTGTGTCTATCGTGATCGACGAAGATCCGTCCGGTGCGGCCGGCAACAACGCAGGTTTCAAGGCGACGCTGACCGCTAAAGGAACGCCCAAGGAATACAACTACACGCAATCCTTAAGCACTATGAACAGCAAACCTGACGCTGAAGAGTCCCAAACTTAACCGAGTGCAACGCCTTCGCTGATCCGTTCAGCGGGGGCGTTGCCATCCCCATGACAAACACTTCCAGAAAGCGAGGATCACATACATGCTGAAAATACGCGAATACGAATTTGATTTTGACATCTCTGCGCCGGGCGACCTTGAAAAATACCTGCACAGTTGCGAAGTGATGGCAGAGAAAGAAAAACTCGCTCCCAAAATGCCGACCGATGTGCAGGACCCCCAGTACATGCAGGACTATTACAAATGGCTGAGCGCGTACTGCAAGATCCTCACGGACTGGATCGACGATATTCTGGGAGATGGCGCTTGTAACAAGCTGCTGGGTCCGAAGACCAGCCTTTCTGGTCTGATGAATGTGTACGATGAGATCAGCGAAGCCGCCACGGCCCAGGGCAACGCCATCGGCCAGCACATCCGCAAGTACATGCCCAATCGCGCCACGCGCAGAAAGGTAAAAGTCCAAAAATGAACATTTTACTGGAAGACGGCTTGCCGGAAGAGATTGACGGCATTCCCATCTATCCGGATTTCAGGAACATGATTCGTTTTGAACTTCTTTTGCAGGACGATCGTGTGCCGGAAATGTCGAAGATCACGGTCGGCCTTCAGTTGCTTTTTGCAGAAATGCCAACGGATGTTTTTAATGGCGTGGAAAAACTGCTTTGGTTCTATTCCGGTGGCCGGTCGGAAGAGGAGAAGAAGCGTGCAGCAGCCGCAGCACATCCGCCTCGTGCGTATGACTTTGAAAAAGACGCGGAGCTGATTTATGCCGCCTTTATGAGCACATACGGCATCAATCTGGCGACAGTGGAATATCTGCACTGGTGGGAATTCTTGGCGCTTCTTGAAACTTTGCCGGATACAACCCCAATGGGAATGATCATGTATTACCGGACAGTGGATCTCAGCGAGATCAAGGACAAGCATACCCGGAAATCGTTGGAGAAGAAGAAAGAACATTGGAAACTGGACCCGTTATTCAAACCCAAGGCGAACAACATCCAGGACATTGAACGCAACATGAAAGAACGGGTTCGCAGACGCTCGCAGCAAGCGCGGCTTGAGATGGAGAATGCCAGGAAGGAGGACGCTGATCGATGAGTTATGACGGTTCCCTGATATTTGACACTGAGATCAATACACAGGGATTTCAGACCGGAGCCAATAAACTGAATAGCATCGTCGGCGGCCTTGGCGTTTTCAAACTGATCGAAAAGGGGTTCTCTCTCGTGACCGGCTCCATCGACAAGGCTATGGGCCGAATCGACACGATGGAGCAGTTCAGCCGTGTCATGACGACCATGACCGGTGACGTGAATGCCACCAATGAGGCGCTGGATGAGACCACGGAGATCGTGACCGGAACAGCCTACGGTCTGGATTATGCCGGTCGGGCGGTCCAAAATTTCGTTTCTCGTGGTATGGAAATCGAGAAATCGACGGAAACCGTGCGTGCTTGGGGCGACGCAGTGGCTTTCTATGGGGATGGAAGCAATGCAGCTTTTGCCAGCGTGACAGATGCTTTGAGCAAGATGCAGACCAAGGGAACTGTGACGATGGAACACATGGAAATGCTTCTGAACGCAGGCATTCCGGCCATCGAGATGTATGCGGATGCAATCGGCGTCACTGCCGCTGATGTAACGGACATGATGAGTAGCGGCGAGCTGTCAGCGTCCAGCTTCATTAACACGATGAATCTGGCGATCAGCTCCGGCACAGCGCGCTTTCCGTCCCTGTCTGGCGCAGCGAAGGAAGCCGGTGCGAGCTGGGGTGCTACATTCGACAATATGGGCGCGGCGGTAACGCGCGGTGTTCAGAGCATCATCACTTCCATCGATGAAACACAGGAAGCCCTCGGACGTCCCACCATGCGCGATGCGGTCAAAACCTTCGGCAGCATGTTCGAGGATGCTTTGAAGCTGGTTGCCGCCGTATTGCCGCCGGTCATTGAGAATGTGGATCTGCTGACTATCGGTGTTGGCGGGCTTATGCTGGCATACGGGGCGAACCAGGCAATCAAAACATATACCAAGGCGACAGAGCTTGCATCTCTTGCACAGGCAGCCGCAGCGGCCAGCGGTCAGTTGCTTGTTCCAACACTGGATAAAAAGGCCCTGGCCGAAGCAAGAGCTACCGCTGCTGCAAAACTGGGCAAAAGTGCGACAGAACAGCAGATCGTAGCAGAGATGGCCAGCATGGGCGTGATCAACGCGAAGACCTTTGCATTGGGCGGTATGTCCGCAGGCTTATCTGCGTCCACGGTGGCGACCACACTGCTCACGGGCGCAACGACCGCACTGGGAACGGCGATCAAAGTACTGCTTGGCCCGGTCGGGCTGATTATCGCGGGACTCACGCTGCTGGGCGTTGCCGGCGCGGCACTGATTAAGTGGCTCACCGCAGATACTGCTGCGTACAAAGAACAGTCCGAAGCCGTTGAGGGGCTCGTCAGTGCACAAGAGAGCCTGAAGGAAACCACCGACTCCAGTGCCAAAAGCCATCAGGACAAAGTGAAATCGCTGAAAGCAGAGTCGGACGCATCCAAGAATCTTGCGGCACAGATCACGGAGCTGTCCCGAAAGGAGAATAAGTCCGCTGCGGACAAAGCACTGCTGGCGTCCTACGTGGAGCAGTTGAATGCACAGCAGGAAGGGCTGAACCTGGCATACGACGAAGAGGGCGACTATCTAAACCTCAACGCCGAGCAGATGAATGAATACATCGATGCCAAAATGGCGGTGGAAGAGAGCAATGCTCTCATCGAACGTCAGAATGAACTGTATCAGGAAGAAGCCACCCTGAAGCAGAACCTGCAGGAGCTGGATGAGAAGCAGGCGGAGCTGGACGCGCAGTTGGAGGAAAAAGCGATCAAGCAAAGTGAGTACAATGAACTCATGGAGCAACTGAACACGACCCGTGAGGCGTATATCCTTCAGGAAGAAGACATCGCTGCCCGGAAAGAAGCTGTTGATGCCCAAATCGCAGAACTTGACACAGCCTCGGCGCAGTCCATTATTGACAATGCGGAAGCTGTCGCCGCTGCGCAGGAAGAAGAAATGCAGCGCCGTGCGGATGCCCTGCAGACCTACACAGAAGCGGCCACCAATATGTTCGACCAGATCGAGACGAAGAGTGAGGTCACGGTCGGCGAGATGATCGCAAACCTGCAACACAACCAGGAAGTGCTCCGGCAGTGGAGCGACAATCTGGTGGTTCTGGCTCAGCGCGGTCTGGATGAAGGTCTGCTCCAACAGTTGAGGGATGCAGGACCCGAATCCGCCGCCACGGTGGCGGAGCTTGTCAATGCGTCGGACGCAGAGCTTGCTGAACTGAGCACTGTGTTTGCAAATGGATCGGAAGCCGCCACGCAGGCGCTCATGACAGAGCTTGGCTTGCCCGAGGTCACAAATTCCGGTTCGGAGATGGTTGATGACATTGCCGCTGGTGTGGACAAAAATCAGTCCCTGGAAGATTCCACGGTGCAACTGATCAAGGATACCAAAGCCGCAGCAGAGAGACAGGTCACTGCATCCAATTTCTCGACAATCGGCACTCAGATGATCAACGGGGCTATCGCCGGTATCAACGCCGGTCGCCCGTCTCTGATCAACGCCATGGCCGAGGCGGCGGCCGCCGCATATGACGCAGCACGCAGGAAACTGGAGATCAATTCCCCGTCCCGCTTGTTCGACCGCATGATTGGCCTTATGACCATGACAGGATGGACACGGGGCTTGAAACGAGGAAAATCCGGAATGGTCAACCAGATGAAAGAAAACGTGCAGGCAGCGATCGATACCGCCGGCGGAGTGTTGTCGTTCGGCTCCCGCATTACCCAGAGCATGAACAACATGCGCCAGGCTGTAGTCGGGAACAATCTGAGGCTTGCACACGCCGGTGTAGCCCCCGCCGGAATGTATCTTACGAACGGTGGGACGGTCAATAAGGTCTTTGAACAGAACATATACAGTCACGATGCACTCAGTCCTGCCGAAATGACCACGGAAGCCCTTGCGGCCATGGAAAGAGAAGAATGGAGGTTGCCTTAATTGCTGACATTTGAGTATATCACGGCGAAGCGATCCATCACATTCAGCGAGGATAGCGACTTCTGGATCACAAGTATCGACAGTTTGTCGTCAAATAACATCAATATTTCCGAGACACAGGGTGTGGGCCAAATCGGCTCCACACGATCGGCACAATCCGTGCAGCCGAAGGATATAACCATTTCGGGAACTCTGTTCGGGGATCTGAAAAGTAACCGGCGGGAACTTATTGCGTGTATCAGTCCTCTGGTGCCCGCCCGGTTTGTCATCCACGAGGACGGCGAAAGCTGGTATCTGGAGGGGACGCCCAAACGCACACCGGTTATGTCTGAAACGCAGGTACAGCAGGATTTCCAGTTTATCTTTCATTGCCCGTATCCGTACTGGCGCACGGTCGATGAGCAAAACACCCTTTTAGCAGGCATTAAAGCCATGTTCAGCTTCCCTTTTTACACCGGCGGATCGTGGTATATCTCGCAGTATGAAACAAGCGCATTTAAGCGCGTTTTGAATGACGGAGATGTTCCCATTGACCTCACGGTCACGTTTCAGGCCCGCGCCCAGGTCGAAAAACCGGAGGTCCTTCTGGTGGAGACCGGCGAAATACTCCGGATCACGAAAACCCTGCAGGCCGGCGAGAGTTTCATCGTTTCAACCGTTTACGGAAATAAACACGTGACGTATTGCCATGCGGACGGAGTCGAGGAGAACGGGTTCCGGTACCTTTCTCCGGACAGCAATATGAACATGCAACTGCAGCCGGGCGTTAATACGTTCCGCTACGATGCTGTGGATAACCGGGAAGGGTTACAGGTCACGGTTCTCGCGTCGAAAGGAGTGAGAGCCGGTGTATAAGGCTTAAACTTGGTTGCACATTAGTATGAGCTTGACCACCACCCACACTACTTGAACGTGTTGGTCCTTTGGTATTATTGACGCCACTGGCTGTAGGTGTTTGGCTGATCGCAGCGGCATAATCGGTGTATAGTAGCGCTGGGTTTCCTGAAAAATGATTGTGACTGGGTATTTGCTCCACGGTGAGAGTTACGGACTTTTGTCCATCTTGCATTCCCAAAGAATTAGCATCGGAAACTGGCTTCAGCTTCCGATGCTAATTTAGGTGGCATTTTCGGCTCGAAAAGTATATCTCTTACGGCTGATCAAAACGGCCCTCATGCACACTCATACACCTTATATGATGGCTATACTGGTACGGGAACCAGATATCCACAAACTGCAGATCTTGCTCCAAATGCAACCACTGCTACTGATAAGTCAGGTTCAGGTGCAGCTCACGAAAACAGGCAACCATCACTATACCTTTATTATGTAATTAAGATATAGTGATGGTTGCATCATGTCGACAAGATCAGGTGTTCGGTCTACCATGAAGCGATGCCATTCCGATCCGCCAGTCGCAACTTGCCAAGCTTCTGGAGCAAAAGGGATATTCGCCTGTTTCAAAGACTTCCTCTTTTCGCCAGCAGTACCGCCTAAATTAGCATCGGAAGCTGAAGCCAGTTTCCGATGCTAATTTAGGGACTAAGATGGGAGCGAAAAACATTTCGTTGACAGCCACGCAAAACGGCCGTCATGCACATTTTATGCCCATTGATTATGGTTCATCTGGCGGCACAATGCGTGGTGTTCCTCACTGGTCTGATAGTGCGAAATATGATGAATATCACGTATTTGATACCGGATACTCCGGAGAGGGAGCAGCCCATGAAAATCGACAGCCAAGTCTATACCTTTATCAAATAATAAAGATATAGCGAAGGCTGTGTGTTATTGTGGGCTTGTCCCCCACCAGTCGAGGAGGTGTCATATCGATTGGTTTTTGAAGGTACTCCATAGTTCGATCCGGATTGAGCTGTAGCAGACACGATATCACGAAAGCTGTATTGATGCGAATGCGTCGGGATCTGGTCTATCGAAAGTGTCACAACTTTCTCACCAGCCGTACTGCCAAAATTAGCATCGGAAACTGGCTTCAGCTTCCGATGCTAATTTAGGAAAGGTTGAAGGAAGTGATAGCGTTATAATTAAAAAGGCAAATTTACCCCCAAGTGCGCTCACATTTAAGGCTGGTGCATACAAAGAAGCATCTTCATCTCTTGGCATCGTTCCCCAAACAGATTCATTGGGTTCACGCAGTGACATTGGCTCCAGCGGATGGGCCGGAACAGCGCTTTCAACCATTCAGCGAAGTTTAAATCTTAACCAAATAATTAAGATATAGCGAAGGTTGCATAATACCAAGATTTGTATACGCATTTCCCGCATTAGAGGTGGTAGTGGCAATATTATCTTTATCATTCCAGCTTTGCCAACATCCAAAGCCCCAAGCGGAATCTACTTTCACTGGCCCTATGATAGTATTACCTGGAATGTTGCTGTCCTGAATTGCTGCTCCTTTTGTACCTGCTAGAGTCCCTAAATTAGCATCGGAAGCTTTACGCAAGAATACAGCACAGCAGCCAGAAAAATGTTACCCTTCTTTTATATAAAAGGAGGGCATTCTTATGCGAAAAAAGCTGCAAATTTATAACGGCATCGTCGCCTACAAAGCCGATAAAACACCCATTAAACGGGCGTTTTACGGTAAGACAAAGGCTGATGCGCGGCAGAAATATGCCACGTATCTGGAAGAACGAGGACAACCGGACAAGCCCAATGATCTGTATACTGTGGCGGGCTGGGCGTCGCAGTGGCTGCTCCTGTACAAACGTCCGTACATCACAGATCCAGCATACAGCACGACATATGAGCTGCCGGTTCGACGTCACATTCTTCCGGCACTGGGGTCAATGTTGCTGGTGGACGTGGTGCCGGCAGACATTCTGCGATTTTATCAGCAAGCATCGGCGCTATCGCCAAGTATGTGTGGAAAGATTCGCATGGCCGTGAACGGTATCTTTCGGTCAGCAGTGAGTAATGGACTATGCTCCACCAATCCGGCAGATGGCTGCAAATTGGAGAGCATGGCCATAGCACAGATCAAGGAGGTGTACAATGATCAGCAAATCGAGATCGCCTCCCGGTGGTTTTTAAACCGGATGCCAGAGGTTGTATTACTATTGGAAACAGGAATGCGCCGTGGAGAACTGCTCGGGCTGCATACGGATGACATAGATCGCCGCCGAAAGCTATACCGTGTGAGCCGAAGTATTGTATGGGTAAATGGTCAAGCTGAAGAGCGTGCCCCAAAATGCCGCAGTTTTCGTGTGTGCCCGCTCTCTGATCGTGCACTACAAGCAGTAGATGCGCTTCAGCGTCTATATAGCGGGAAATACCTCGTTTCTGGAGATACTGCAATTCGACCGGATACATGGAGCCGACACCTCAAGGCAGAGATGGCTCACATGGCAGAAGTGTATCCGAGCATGCCACAGCTAACCGCCCACGAGCTGCGGCATACCTACGGCACATATTTACGTCGGCATGGGGCTGATATTTATTCGATAAGTAAAATATTAGGACATCGTGATATTAACGTGACCGCGCGTATTTACGTGCATAACGAACTCTCGGAGCTACGAAAAGCTGTGCGCTGGTGTAACCGCCGAGAGCCTATAAGAGAGGAGTTTTTCTATGAGTCTGCTGAGATTGGCAAACGGCCATAAATACGAGATCGACCAGCCCAATGAGGGCGAAGGAATGCTGCGAAATCGCAAGCGCAATACCGTCAAGATTACTTTCCGGGCCGGCGCAGAGCAGTTTGATGCGATCCGGGAAGACATCAAACCTGCGAACCTGGAACCCTTTACGATTTATTATCCGGACAATGAAACCGCCGATGAGCCGGACGAGCAGCTCGAAGGCGTCAGCAATAAGGTCTTTGAAGGCTACACACTCATTGGTGACTGGGAAGACAAAGAAGTCGAAGTACAGCAGGAAACCAGCAAGACAGCGGCTGTATATGGTCGGCAGTTGTCCGTGACCATCGGTGAAAGTTTACTCACAGACTGACCAAATAAACAAACGGCTTTGCACACTTGCAAAGCCGTTTTTAAGTACAAAAATGTAAAGGAGATTGATGATCTATGGCACAAAAAGCATTGTTTTTTATGGATAGCATGAGGCTCACTCAGGCTGCAAATGTTGGCAGTCACAAAGGTTCTCTGGCTACTGACTGGGGCGGAGCCAGTCCTTTGACCGTGGACCCGACCTATGCACCGTTTGACGGTACGATTATCCGCATTCGTACCGATGGTCAAAATAGCCATGAGACCTATTTCCAGTCGGATGCGCCGGTGCAGTTTGCCAACGGCGTGGTCGACTACCTGATGATGACCATCATGCACGATGATGTCATCGATGTGAAGGAAGGCCAACAGCTCAAGCGTGGCGAAAAACTGGGCGATGAGGGCGGCTGGTATCGTGGAAAGGCCGCTCAGCTTGCCAACCATGCGCATGTAGAGTTCAGCCGTGGCCGCTACACCAAAACGACTGCCCGCCAGACGGCAAACAGCCAGGGCGTGTACTGCTCTCCGAACCAGGTGGCCATCGAGGACGCTCTTTTCGTACCCGCTGATTGCACGGTTCTGAATGGTGGTGGCCTGAACTGGAGATATACAGATGAATGCCTGACTGAAGAGAGTATCAAGCCTTTCAGTGGAGAGGATGTGGTGGTACAGATTGGCGTTGCATCCAGCGGAGATGTGCATCTGTTGCGTCAGTTCGCGGAAGGCCTAAAGCTCGGTTTCAGTGCAACACCCGCTGAAAATGGCGAGCTTGTGCTGATTGGCCCGGCCAGCTCCGGCGACCAGATCGCCTGCATCCGGATCGGCCGTAAGCTGGGCTTTGAGCCGGTGCAGTATGGTACCTCTACCGACAAGCAGGGCCGTGTAGAGATCACGGCAGACATTGGTTTGCGCGTGCGCACGGGTGCCAACCTGCAGAGCATCCAGATCAGCAGCGTCCATGATGGGGAGCAGTATGACGTGCTCGATGAACAGAACGGCTGGTACTTCATTGACATTTCCGGCAAAGGTGCCGGCGGATGGGTATGCGGCGACTATGTGAAAGAGGTGGCATAATGTCGACGATTGTGCTTGTTTTAATCATCGCGATCACTGTAGAAGCGCTCATTGAGTATGCAAAAACTGTGGCAAAAACGGTGCTGGAAAAGCAGTACAAAGTGGGCATCACGCAGGGCGTTGCGATCATTGTTTCGGTGCTGCTTTGCTTTGCGGTCGGGGTGGATTTTTATGCCGCTTTGGGGGTCACTTTTGCGGCCCCATGGATTGGCATTTTGCTGACGGGTATTTTCGCCTCCAGAGGGGCTAATTTTGTATCTGATCTCTTCAAAAAGCTGCAGTCTTTGTCCACGAGTGCCGCACAGTAACCGATTGTTTTAGGCACTTTTTTGCCGTAGCTAAATAGGTATTTAAAAGGCGTTTACATGGGATTAAAATCCGGTGTAAACGCCTTTTTTGTTTATAGAGTTATGTTGAATTCTGGACGGGCTCAATTCTCATTCTTCGTGAAAGAAATTCTCATTCTTCGTGAAAGGCAACACTCATCGCACTGCGCCATCGGTCGTCACTCCTTTCCGTCCATGGGCTTGATCAGCGACTGAACAAATGCGATCTCCTCATGGGTGAGGCCGTATTTTTCGTACAGAGCCCGGTCCGTCCAGGCGCGGGAAAAGTCCTGTTCCGGCACCAGCGAAAAGCACTGCCGCGTCACATGCTGCGACACAGCCACCTGCCCCACCAGAAAGCGCACAAACCGGGTGCGCAGATACTGTTCCAAATGGACCGCTTCCCGTTTGCGGTCGAAGCTGCCCGCCACCAGATACGTCTCCGTACAGACTGTGCCCGGCGCCAGCAGTTCCATGGTGGACAGGATTCGGAAACGGCCGCTTTTGTCCGGCTGGCCCGCGTGCTCCGCGGTCAGATAAGACAGCATCACTTTCCACTGACCGATCATCTCGGCGCCTTTTCGGACCTCTTCCCGGGGAAAGGGCCCGGTTCCACCGTTGTACCGCAGCGTCAACGCGCCTGTTTCTCCGGGCCTTACATTGGTGGCCAGGCCAAAGGGCTTGCGGCTGGAAACCCGCTGGGCCAAACTCGGCTCGGCCAGAGCCTGTACCTTGTGCACAATGGACACGGCCGCCGGGTAGCGGATCAGTGTGGGAAATTCGTCCAGAAAACGCACGGCATGCTGCCGCGCTCCCTTGCGGAAATTGGTAAAGTCACAGGGTCCGTCGTACTCCCGCTGCCAGAGGAAATAGCATGCGCCGCCCGCGATGTCCACACCGGGGAAGCAGTCCAGCGAATTGGTATAATCCACCAGATGGGAAATGCGCCGGTCGTGAAGCATCTCGTCCCGGAAACGATCCAATCCCTTTCCGCCGGAGTACCACTTTGCGGGAATGATCAGGCTGGCACACCGGGGCGCCAGCGCCTTCGCCTGCTGCACAAACAGCGGGTACACCGGTGACGCACTGGCGCCGTTTCCGCCGTCCTTGCGCTGATAGGGCGGATTGCCCACCACCGCGTCAAAACGCAGCGTCCCATGCCCCCGCAAAAGAGCCTGATACGTCTCGGTTTGGCCCGTGCTCCAATTTTTCAACCGGCAGGGGCTTTCCGGTCTTCCCGGCGGGCAGGCAGAGACCGCATCCATCTGCCACAGATTCCAGGACAGCACCTCGGCCGCGGCCAGCAGCTCATGCTCCGCAGGCGCGCGGTTCAGGCGGTCGCGCACCGCCTCTTCAAAGGTGTGCAGCAAATTTTCCCGGGCCAGCAGAAGACTGTCGCCCTGAAACTCAAAACCGTACACACTGCGCACCGCCCGCAGCGTAAGACACATCCATTCCTCTTCGCTTTGGGCCGCAACGCCCGCAGCACGCAGTTTGCGGTCCAGCATTCCGGTTCGTTTGGAAAGAGGAATCCGTCTGCCGGTCACCGCATCGCGCCCGCCCGCCAGATAAGGCGCCTCGCCGCAGGCCAGCTCCAGCCGGGGCGCATCCACGTACTCCGTCTGCCCGCGCCCTGTCCAGAACAAATCCGTCAGATCATTCTGGGCGGCACAGATCCACGCGGGGGTAAACACTTCGCCCCGCGCGCGGGTGCGGCGGGTCTTCTGCTCCTGCTGTTTTTGGGCGCGGGGCCGCAGAACCGCCCGCAGCTCGGCCGTCAATTCCCGCTGCGGCGCAAATTCCGGTCCCAGCGGGGCATAATCGTCCACCGCCCATACAATGCGGCCGCCGGTGGTTTGGTCCCGCAGAAGCATCTCCCGCACGGAGGCGCTCCATTCTGATTTTTCCGCTTTTTTCATGGCGCTCCTCCCTGGCGATTGATAGCACTATTGTATCATTCCCGTGCGGCAAACACAAATTGAAAATGCGACAAAAAAGGCGGGAGACCTGTGTCTCCCGCCCTGTGCTCTTGTTATTGCAACTCAGAAAACTCGGTGCGGCCGCCCACAACAATGTGCTTCAGCTGCACATCCTCGTCAAAGACCAGCAGGTCCGCAGCCTTGCCCACCTGAATGGACCCGGTGCGAGTCCCGATGCCCAGCATCTCGGCCGGTGTCAGAGACGCCATGCGCACCACATCGTGCAGCGGAGCGCCGGTCAGCTTGCGGAAAGTGCGCACCAGCATATCGGTGGTCGCCACACTGCCCGCGAAGGCACTGCGGTCCATCAGCTTGGCCACGCCGTCCTCTTTGATGCAGGGAACGCCGCCCAGAGAATACTCGCCGTCAGGCATACCAGCGGCGCACATGCTGTCGGTGACCAGGCACACCCGGCGGGGGCCCTTCACCTTATAAATCAGCTGCAGCAGTTCTGCGGGCAGATGGCTGCCGTCCGCAATGGCTTCCACATACATCTCATCCAGCAGATAGCCCGCCTCGATGGCGCCTGCATGACGATAGGCATGCTTGCGCTGGACCGTGGTCATGCAGGAGTAGAAGTGCGTCAGGCACCGCAGGCCCATATCATGGGCGTGCATCACCTGTTTGCAGTCCGCATCGGAGTGCGCCAGGCTGGAAATCACGCCATGCTGGTGCAGTGCTTCCAAAAAGCGGTCCGAACCATCCAGTTCCACCGCAAAAGACCAGCGGCGGACGCGGTCTGTGCGGCGCAGCACCTCTTCGTACTCATCCGGCTGCGGATTGCGCAGATACTCGGGGTTCTGGGCTCCGGCCTGAGAGGCTGCGAAATACGGTCCTTCCAAATGCAACCCCAGAATGTGGGGGCAGCCCTCGCGCTCCAGATCCAGCTGATTGAAGCCGTCCACAAAATCCAGCAGATCCTGCCGGCTTCCGGTCAGGGTGGTGGGCACGATGCTGGTGGTGCCGTGCAGCATATGGCAGCGGGCCGCGGTATAAACGGCCTCGCCCCCTTCCATAAAGTCGTGGCCGCCCGCGCCGTGCACATGCACGTCGATGAAACCGGGCGACAGGTACATGCCCTGACAATCCACCGTCACATCCGCGCCGTCCAGGCAGGCGTCCGGCCCGAAGGCGATCGCGGAGATGGTGTCGTTTTCCGTCATCAGGCAGCCTTCGCGCACGGCGTCCGGCAGGACGATGCGCGCGTTTTTATAACAGGTTTTCATGATGGGATCGCTCCTTTACAGGCAGCGCACCGCACCGCGGAAGCGCTCCAGGAATTGGTTGTTCCACTCGTCGCCGCCCGGGCAGTTGCCGCTGCGCCAGACCGGCGGATTCACGCCTTCGTTGACCAGCATGTTGATGGCCTCGATGACCACGCAGTTCATCACGTAGGCGTTCGCATAGGTGGACAGGGCGCCGATCTTCTGCTCAAAGCCCGGAATTTCCAGCGTGGCGTCGCCCAGCTTGACCTTGCAGTCGATGCTGCAATCCACAACGTCGTGCAGATTCTTTTTGCTGGGATGACGGGCGGGATGATCCAGCGGGCAGGTTTCGGCGTGCTCGTGGCTGCTGACGCCGATGACCTTGGCGCCGTGCGCCTTGGCGGTCAGGGCCGCGTCGATGGTGGCGGAGTTGATGCCGTACGCATTGACGATCCACAGAAGATCGCCCTCGCCGATGCCGTAATCTTCCACTACGATTTTGCCGTAACCGGGCAGGCGCTCGGTCTGCATGGATTTCAGCGCACCGCTGCTGAGCATGGTCTCCTGGTTCAGAATGGCGCTGATGTGCATCAGGCCGCCGGCGCGGAAGAACACTTCCATGGCCGCCAGGTTGGAATGGCCGCCCGGGCCGAACACATATACCAGCTTATCCTGTTTGACCTGATCCGCGATCATGCGGGCAGCTTTCAGGATGTTCTCGCGCTCGGTGGCGCGGATTTCGTTGATGATCTTGAGAATTTCATCGTAGTACAGATCGGTCAGAAGTCCCTGTTCCATTTGTTTGTTCTCCTCTCAATATTCGTTTGCCAATGCGCCAACGCCATCGGCAATCACAGACTCGATGGCAGGCGCATAAGTGCCTGCCAGAGCAAAATACAACGCCGATCCCTCCGGCTCATAACCGCCGTGGGAAATCTGGCGCGCGGTGGCCAGATAGCCGATCATGCCGTTGCAATAGCCTGCGCTCAGGGCGCCGGGCACCTGCTCACGCGCAATGGCCGCGTACTTCTGCGCCACTTCGGCGTTGAAGAAAAACATCGTCAATCCGCCCAGATCCAGGCGGGAGATCTCCAGCGTTTCATGGTCCCGGCACTGTTTGCGGGTGATGGCGGCCACCCACTGCCGGTGCGCCTCATCGCCGCTTTTTGCCTCTTCCATGGACTGCTCCAGACCCGTCTGGTCCAACGGCAGCTGCCGGGTGGTGCGGGTGATGAAGACTTTCTCGCCCAGCGCGGTGCCTTCGCTTTGCAGCAGCGCCTCGCAATGCGCCGTGAACTGCCGTGCAAAATTCTGCACGCCCTCATAGCTCTGCGGTATAAACCGCTCGCCCAGCACGCTGTTGGGCCGCAGGTCTGCGGTGCAGCCCTGCAGGAACACGCCCACGCTGCCGTGGAACATCTCGTCCAGCATGCGCAGCGTGGCGCCCGGATAGTCCGGATGCACCGCATTGCCGTTGGCGAGGTTTGCGTGGCATGGATAGTGCACCAGCACACCCTTCACGGTTCCGTCCGCCCGCTCCAGACGCACCACCGTCAGATGGTGGTCGGCCGGCATGTCATAGTTGGGCCACATGGCAATCCCGTCGGGCGTGTGCACCCGGCGGTACACGTTCAGGGCACATTCGCCCCGGTGCACGGTTCCGCGCACCGGCTCCACGTTCTGTGCCGCTGCGCACGCGGCGGTCTCCACCTGCGTGTACAAAAATTCGGTGTACTCTGCGTCCACCGTCTCCAGCAGAGGCGTAAAGTTGCCGCCGGTGCCCGGGCCGCTGTGGTTGTGGGAAGCGGTGAACAGGATCTGCTCTTCCTTCACCCCCAGCGCCGCCGCAAGGCGGGGCCGCGCCATGGCGACAAACTCACTGTTCCACCACAGCAGATCGCCGTAGATCAGCACCGCCCGGTCCGAACCGCAGCGGTAGTCGTGCACGCGGACATAAATGTCCTCCAGCACGCTGTCAAAGGGGGTGGTCCGGGTGGCATAGCCTGCCAGCCGGACCGGCCGGGGCGGGGTGATGGCCCGCTTGGCCGTTCCCAGCTCCATGTTCATTCCGCTTTCCCCTCTTTCTCATACAGTTCCACCACTTTGATAAAGTCGCGCAAAATGTGGAACGGATCTTTTACCGGCAGCGCCACCAGCTTGTCCTGCGGGCTGCCGTCCCGCTGGCGGATCTGCACCCATTCGCCCAATTCCTTGTTGGGGAAGGTGGAGAAGGCATAATCCGCAGACTGTTGATACAGCGCCTCGAACTCCTCGTCTCCGGTGAGCTGATACAGATACGAGAAGATGTACAGAAGTTCGGAATGCGGCCACCAGAGCTTCATGTCCCAGGTATCCTTCACCAGCTCCTCATACGGTGTGCCGATGCAGTCGCCCCTGGGCGCGCCGCCCTCCCGATCCACAAACCGAAGCAGGCCGCCGTATTTCTCGTCCCATCCCAAGTGGAAGGTGCGCTTTGCGATCTGCGCAATACGGGGCAGGTATTTGTCCAGTTCGCCGTACTCCTCAAGGAATTCCAGCAGGAACCAGGCGTCCTCCAGTGTGTGGCCGGGGTTGATGTGCCGGTCCAGCAGGCGGGTATAGCTCTTGTCATCCGAGAGATGCTCGCGGATCAGGCCGTCGCCGTCGTACAGCACATCCAGAATGAAATGGACCTTGCCGCGCACATATGCTTCCTGCTCGGCCACGTCCAGGCCGAAGGAACGGCGCATATCCATGTACTCCTGCACGGTGTTCACCAGAATCATGGGAATGCCGTGGACCTGATATCCATCGGGAACGGGATAGGGCTCGGTGAGGAAGTCGCCGCTCTCCACCCGTTTTGTGATGCTGCGATACAACCGGTGCGCCACGTCGGCCGCCTCGGTGTTTTGTGTCATTTTCGCGTACTGCGCGCTGCCGATGAGCGCAAAGCAGTCCGCATAGATGCTGGCATCGTAACGGCCGGTGGGCTCGTCCACCAGTTTCCCGCCGTCCCGCGTCAGCAGATAGCAGCAGATGTCATCCGGCCCGTAAATGGATTTGTCCGCCAGAAAACGGAAGGTCTCATCCATCAGGGGTTCCAGCTCCGCCGGGTCCACCTTGGGCAGAACTCCCTGTTTCGCCAGACGGTACACCCGCGCCAGCACCCACAGCCAGCGTCCCTGAGACCAGGTGAACTTGTTGTCGCTGAGGCGCTGGTCGCCGTTGTTGTTGATGCAATTCAAAATGCCGCCCTGTTCCCGGTCGACAAATTTCAGCCAGTACGGCAGGAAATTGTCCTGAATCTGGCTGACATAAAACGCTTTCCGTTCATTCATATCCATTTCAGTTCACAATATCCCCGGCCGAAACGGCCGGGGATCCTTTCTTTTACACTTATTCGTCTTTGCCCAATTTTACCATCAGGTCTTCGATTTCCGGTTTCACCTGCATCTTCAGGGCATACTTGTTGATCAAGCCGATGCCCGCATAGAACACGAAGGATACCGCCAGAGGAGCGATCAGCGCGATGTCCGCTTCCATGGTGAAGCCCATCTTGGTCAGTACGAATACGCCCAGGCCGGCCAGCACGGAGATGATGGCGGCTTTCGCGTCGCAGTACTTGAACGCGGGGAACAGGCCCAGCAGAAGAGGAATGGCCGTCGGTCCCAGCAGAGCGGAGAACCAGGTCAGGATCAAACCGGTGACGCCACCGAAATAGTCACTGAACAGAGCCACAAATACGGTCAGAGCAGTGAAAATGATGGTGGTGATACGCGCATACCACAGGGATTTGCGCTCGCTGGCCTGCAGGATTTTCGGATTGAAGATGGGCAGGATGTCACGGGTCAATACCGCAGAGATGGTGTTCGCGTCGGAGTTGCACATGGTCATGGTGTTGGCGAACATGGATGCCAGAACCAGGCCGACCATGCCAACCGGCAGGAAGGTGTTGGTCAGAGTTGCATACAGGCTGGCTTCCGCAGTGGCCTGATCCATGCCCGGGAAGAGCAGGGGGCCGCACCACATGGGGAAGAACAGGATGAACGGCCAAACCAGATACAGAGCTGCGGAGAACAGACCTGCTTTTTTGGCCTCCTTGGCGTCGCTGGTAGAAATGAAGCGAGCAGCCAGGTTCCAGGTACCACCACTGTAGCTGAAGAAGATAACGAAGAAGTACAGCAGAGTCCAGCTGAGAGAACCCTGGCCGCGGCCGGCGTTGAACACGGACACGTTTGCCTCGGGCAGAGCGCTGAACACGCTGAAGAAGCTCAGACCATAGTCACCCAGTTTCATGATAACGCCGATGAACAGGGCCAGGCCTGCGGCCACCTGCACGATGAACTGGATAAAGTCGGTCCACAGGTCGGCCAGAATGCCGCCGATGGCAATGTAAATCAAAGAGATCAGGCCGGAGACGATAACGCCGACCCAAATGGGCATACCCGTAAAGCCGTGGAGCAGGATGCCGATGGAAGTCCATTTTGCAGCAACGTCCAGCAGCTTGCTGCCGATACCGGAGATGGCGATCAGCACCAGACCATCCCGCGGGCAAGCCAGGCACCCAGAACAAAGTCCAGCACCAGCACCGGAACCGTGCCCAAAATGTACCACACGTTCGGGGACTTCAGTTTCATGTTCTCCTCCTCCTTTTAGGAATTGTGTTATTCCGCCAAATCTCCCGCGCAGGCTTTATCGATGTACATACGCACATTGTCCGTGCGGCGCAGGATGCTGGCCGGGCAGGCCGTGCTCACAGGGCCGGTCAGAGCCGCCACCGTGGCGTCGTGTTTTTTGTCGGACGGCACGATGCAGAAAATGTACTGGCTGGCCATCAGGCGGGGCACCGTCACGGTCAGTGCATACTCGGGCACTTCGTCCAGCGTGTCAAAGCATTTGTCGTGCACCTGCTGCTGGCGGCATACCAGATCCAGTTTTACCTTTTTAATGACTTCCTTGTCCTCAAAGTCCGCCACAGGGGGATCGTTGAACGCGATGTGTCCGTTCTCGCCGATGCCCATGAACGTCACATGGGTGGGAGCATTGCGCAGCAACTGGCCGTAGCGGGCCGTTTCCTCTTCCACCGGGCGGGACCCGTCGATCAGATTCACGCTCTTGAACGGGACCTTGTTGAAAATGGATTCGCTGAGGAAATGATTAAAGGATTTCTCGTGGCCCAGCGACAGCCCCACATACTCGTCCATGTGATAGCCGTTTACCCGGTTCCAGTCGATGCCGGGCTGTTTGCACAGCTCTTCCAGGAACTCCGACTGCGAGGGAGCAGCCGCAAAAATGCAGTTGATCTCCGGCTCTTTCTCCAGAAGCTCCCGCAGGCAGGCAGCGGCTTCCTCGGCTGCCACACGGCCCATTTCGGCGCGCGTATCAAAAATTTTCAGATCCACTTTGTCATACTGTTTTTCAATCAAAGCGATTACCTCCTTAACCTTCTGTACACCTTTCTCACGGATCGCCGCTCGACGAGCGTCGGTTCCATCACTACGTTTTCCTGGGCGCATCCGGGCTGCTCAATGGCATCCAGCAGCATACGGGCAGCCTTTCGGCCCATCTCATGCGACGGCTGGCTGATGGTGGTCAGCGCGGGTTCCACAAAATCGCTGATATAGATGTTGTCAAACCCGATCACCGAAACATCCGCCGGCACA
Source organism: Ruthenibacterium intestinale (assembly GCF_040096265.1). Taxonomy (NCBI): domain Bacteria; kingdom Bacillati; phylum Bacillota; class Clostridia; order Eubacteriales; family Oscillospiraceae; genus Ruthenibacterium; species Ruthenibacterium intestinale. Next base: position 35,052 of record NZ_JBBMFA010000116.1, on the reverse strand, counting down.
TACACGCCATTGGCCTTCAGGCACTGGATCATGCCGATGGCCGTCATATCATTGATGGCGAACACTGCGTCCGGCAGGCATTCGCCCTGTAAAAGCATCTTTCCAAGTTCGTATCCGTTGCGGAACTCCGAGTTCTCCGCGCCTGCGTCCGTGGAACCTTCGTACAGAAGCATCCGTTTGGAATTGAACCGGATCCCGTTTTCCCGCAGAGCCGCCTTATACCCTTCAAAGCGCTGCTTGCGGCTGCGCCGGTCCATGGGACCGCTGGCAAAGGCGATATCCCTGTGTCCGCACTGGATCAGATAGCGGGTGGCCAGCAGGCCGCCCTGGTAAAAGTCAAACCCCACATTGAGCCCCGGATATTCCTCATAGGTCTGGTCAAACAGCACACAGGGAATCTCCAGCCGGCGAAGCTTGTCCATCAGCGCCTCGTCCATGTGCATGCAGGACAGCAAAATTCCGGACACCTGCTTTTGCCCCAGCATTTCAATGTGCTGCGACTCCAGCCGGCTGCTGTTCTGCGAAAGGCACAGGATCGGCACATAAGAACGCTGAACGCATTCTTCTTCCACCGCAGACATCAGGCTCCCGTAAAACGGATTGACAATGGACGGCAGAACCACGCCGATCTCTTTTTCGCCCACGCCCGATTGAAGCATTTTTCCAATCAAATTGGGTTTATAATTGAGATCCTGCGCCACCTGCATCACTTTTTTCCGCAGCTGCGCACTGATGGGGTAATCGCTGCCGCTTAAAACCCGTGACACGGTTGCTGTGGACGTACCCGCCGCCCGGGCCACATCCACAATGGTGCATTTTCTGTTTTCGCTCATGAGCTCTGTCCCTTTCGGTTCAGTAAACGTTTTCTATATCATACCAGACAAAAACCCTTTTGTAAAACCAGCTTTTCTTGTTAAATGCGAACAGATTCCCTTTGTAAAATTACTGTCTTTTTCAAAAATTTCTAATTTCAAAGCATCTTATGGTAAATTTGTTTCCGGGTTTTCGAAAAAAGGAACGGCTTTCCCTCTCGAATTGTGGAAAATCCCTGATTTTACGGACATTAATTTTTTACTGTCACTTTTTTTATTCGCAGAAATTTGTTACTGGAAGCGCTTTCCAGCGGTTGTGCAAAGCTTCTAAAATCAGACCAATTTCATGGTCTGAATGCACAAACTTTCTTTTTTGTGAAAAAAAACCGTAAAATCGCGCTTTTTCAAGATCCCTTTGGCACCTGTTTCTGCGCCGGACGACACAGTTCAAAGTGGTTTTTGTGAAACCGGAGCAAGCCGTCCCGCTGCGCCCGGCTCAGTTCGCCGGACAATGCACTGCGCTCCACGCACAGATAATCCGCCAGCTGCTGCCGGTTGAACGGGATGTCAAATACATCCGCCCCCTGACGCACGGCTTCGGCAGAAAGGTAGGACAGAAGCCGCTCCCGAATGGTGTGCGGGGTGATGTGGCCGATTTTCCGGGTCAGCACCAAATTTTTGGCAGCTGCCGCCTGCAGAAGATTGTGCAAAAACCGCAGATGCGGCCCGCTGGCCGGCATGTCTTCACGCCACAAACGGGCCGGCTCCAGAAACAGCACGCAGGTTGGCTCCGCCGCGGTCACGTCCACCAGCAGCAGCGCATCCGGCACACAGGCATAGGCTTCCGCAAACACCTGCCCCGGCCGCACATGGTCCAGAATGTTCTCGTTGCCCCACGCATCCCGGCGCACCACATTGGCCCCGCCCCGCAGCACAAGCCCCAGCGCGGTCACCCGCTGGCCGGTGCGCAGGATCGTCTGCCCTTTCTCGTACTCCTTTTGCCCGGCGCTCAAATCCCGCAGCAGCACCGCACGCTGAGCTGCATCCAATCCCGCAAACAGCGGAGAATCGCTCCACTGAGAAAAATTTTCCATGGGTTTTCGCTCCTTTCGTTGTTTTAACAACATACTTTCTTCTTTGATTGTTGTACAATCACGAAGAAAAGTCAACGGAGCGGAGGAACTTTCATATGATTCGAAAAATCATTCACATCGATGAGGAAAAATGTAACGGCTGCGGCCTGTGTGCCAAAGCCTGCCACGAAAATGCCATCGGCATGGTAAACGGAAAAGCCCGCCTTCTGCGGGACGATTACTGTGACGGTCTGGGCGACTGTCTGCCCGCCTGCCCCACGGGGGCCATCACCTTTGTAGAGCGGGAAGCCGCGGCCTACAACGAAGCGGCGGTGCGCGCCAATCAGGCGCGGCTGCGGGGCGAAGCCTGCGGATGTCCCGGCAGTCAGAGCCGGAAACTAAACCCCTGCGCGCCGGGCGGAGCGGACGTTCCCTCCCAGCTGCGGCAGTGGCCGGTACAGATCAAACTGGCGCCGGTGCGCGCGCCGTATTTTCAGGGCGCGGATCTGCTGGTGGCCGCGGACTGCACCGCCTATGCCTATGGCAACTTCCACCGGGATTTCATGCAGGGGAAGGTGACGCTGGTGGGCTGCCCCAAGCTGGACGCGGTGGATTACGCCGAAAAGCTGACGGCCATTTTGCAGGAAAACGAAATTCAAAGCCTGACCGTTGTGCGCATGGAAGTGCCCTGCTGCGGCGGTATGGAGCAGGCCGTGCGGCGTGCGCTGGCCGCCTGCGGAAAGCCGCTTTCTTTGAAGGTGGTCACCCTGTCCACAGACGGCCGCATTCTGTGAGAAAACGAACAGCCGCCCCCTCGCTGAGGGGGCGGTTTTGTGTTATGATAGAGGGCGTGAAAGGAGCGAGGAACATGATTCTGTGTACGCCCGCGTGCTGTACCCGCTTTGCCTGCATTGCGGACCGCTGCGAGGACAGCTGCTGCGTGGGCTGGGAAATCGCCGTTGACAGCGCCTCTCTGGCCCGGTACGACAGCGTCCGGGGCGCCTTTGCCCAAACGCTGCAGGACAGTCTGGTTCGCACGCCCCAGGGAGCCTGTTTCCGGTTGCGGCCCGACGGGCGCTGCGCGCTGCTGAACGACGCGGGCCTGTGTGAGCTGTACATCCATCTGGGAAAAGACGCTTTGTGCCAGATCTGTGCGGATCATCCCCGCTTTTTTGAATGGTACGGTCCGGTCAAGGAGGCCGGCCTGGGCTTGTGCTGCCCCGAAGCGGCCCGGCTCTGGTTTGCTCAGCCGCTGCCCTTCTCTCTGGTGCGGCAGCCGCTGGCGGAACCGGAGAAGCCGGCACCCCTTTGGTACGAACCGCTGGAGCGGGTGCGCGCCTGTGCCTTTTCGCTGCTTCAGGACCCGGAGCGGTCCTTTCCCCAGCGGCTGGCCCTTGTGACAGCCCTGTGCGGCCACGCCCAAACCTGTGTGGACCGGGACCGTCCGGAAGATGTGGACGCAGTGCTGGCCGCCTACGCGGACCCTGCGCCGCTGCTGGAGTCGCTGGCACAAAGCGTAGCGCCGGCGGACGATTGCCGCCGGGAGGTTGTGGAGCTGTTCCGCGGTCTTTCCGCCTTGGACCCGGGCTGGACCCGCCGGTTGGAACGCTGCCCGGCCGTGCCCGGCTGGGACCCGGCCGCCGAACCCTGGCTGGAACGCTTCGCCCTGTATCTGGTATACCGTTATTTTCTGAAATCCTGCCTGGACGGCAACGTGCTGGGCCGCGGCAAATGGATGACCGCCGCCTGCCTGCTGCTGTTTGCGTTGAGCCGGGACGGGACCGACCCTGTGCTGCTGGCCAGGGAGTGGTCCAAAAACGTGGAATACTGCCCGGCCAATCTGGACCGGCTGGACCTTGCCGTGCAAAAGCTTTCCGCGTCGTCTTTGCTGGGAATGCTTGTGTCCCTGTAAGGGCGGCCGGCATTGCATTCCCGCCGTTTTTCCTTTACAATAACAGCAGCTTTATTTTCATTGGGAGGCATGTTTTATGGCCGGTTTACTGCTTGGAGCCCTGTTCGCGCTGGGCGCGCTGACCCCCAGCTTTCTGCTTGTATTTTTTCCCCCGCGCAAACGGCCGGGGCAGCTGCCCGCTTCGGAAGGACCCCTGACCGCCATGGAGTACGCAGGCCGGGCCGGGTGCCTGCTGGTGTGCTGCTTTTCCGGCGACATTTTCACCCCGCATTTCGGCCCGCTGTTCTGGCTCTCGCTGGCATTGCTGGCGGTGTACTGGCTTTTGTGGGTCCGTTTCTTTCTGGGCGGACGCAATTTCCGCCTTCTGTACGCGCCTTTGGGGCCGCTGCCCATTCCCATGGCGGTGCTGCCCGTGTGCCTGTTTGAGGTCATGGCTTTGTGGGGCCGCAGCATCGGCCTGGCGCTGGTGGCGCTGGTGCTGGCACTGGGGCATGTGCCCGCCAGCTGGCGCATTGCTCAGGCGCTGAAACACCTGCCCGATTGATTGCAAACCCCGCGCGGGTATTATATAATGACAAAAGCGATTGTATCACGAAAAAGGAGAAACGAATCATGGACCACGCCCAGCTTGCCCAATTGATGTTCCCCCACACGGAGCACGATGTGGACTACTATCTGAACAAATACGGCCCCCGCGATCTGCCGGAAGGCGCCATCGTCACCCGCTATGCTCCCAGCCCCACGGGCTTTATCCACATGGGCGCACTGTACGCGTCCTTTGTCTCCCGCACGTTTGCCAAACAGACCGGCGGCGTGTTCTACCTGCGCATTGAAGACACCGACACCAAGCGCACGGTGGACAACGGCATTCAGCTGATCATCGACGACCTGAAGAAATTCGGCGTGGTGTTTGACGAGGGCCCTGTCAGCCAGACCGAGGCGGTGGGCGATTACGGCCCCTATATTCAGACCCAGCGCAAAGAGATCTACGACACGTTTGTAAAACACCTGGTGGCGCAGGGCAAGGCCTATCCCTGCTTCTGCACCCCGGAAGAGCTGGAGGCCATCCGCGCCCAGCAGGAGCGCGAGAAGGAGCCCATCATCGGCTATTGGGGCAAATACGCCAAATACCGGGAACTGGACCCCGCCGAGGCCGCCCGCCGCATCGAGAGCGGCGAGCCCTATGTGGTGCGCCTGAAAAGCTTTGGCGATCCCACCCGCAAGGAGACCTTCCGGGATGAGATCAAAGGCAAGCTGACGGTGCCGGAGAACTGCCTGGACATTGTGATCATGAAAGGTGACGGCTTCCCCACCTATCATTTCGCCCACTTTGTGGATGATACGCTGATGCGCACCACCCACGTGATCCGCGGAGACGAGTGGATCGCCTCTCTGCCCATCCATTTGCAGCTGTTCCGCACCTTCGGATTCCAGCCGCCCAAATATGCGCACATCGCGCCGCTGATGAAAACCGAGGACGGTTCCACCCGCAAATTGTCCAAGCGCAAGGACCCCGAGTGCGCCATCAGCTATTACTTCGAAATCGGTATGCCCACCGAGTCCATTCTGCTGTATCTGGCCACCATCTGCAACAGCGACTTTGAGGACTGGTTCATGAAGAACCCGGGCGCGAAGATCGAAGACTTCACCTTCCGCTTCAACCACATCGGCAAGGCCGGTGCCATTTACGATCTGGCCAAGCTGTACAACATCTCCAAGGGATTTGTCAGCCGCATGAAGGCGCAGGAGCTGTACGACCGGTCCGCGCCGTTCCTGAAGGAGTACGACCCCGCGTTCTACGAGCTGTACAGCCGGGACGAGGCTTACTCCGTGGCCGCCCTGAACATCGACCGCGAAAAACCCAAGCCCCGCAAGGACATCGCGGTCTACGGCGACATCAAGGCACAGATCTGGTATCTGTACGACGAACTGTTCCACTCCCCCTGGCAGGACAACAGCATCATCGACACCGCCATTCTGTCGGATTATTTTGCAAATGTGTACGACCCTGCGGACGACAGCGCCGCCTGGATGGAGAAGGTCAAAGCCTTCGCGCCCAAGCACGGTTATGCGGCCGATGTGAAGGAGTATAAAAAGAACCCGGATCAGTACAAGGGCCACTTCGGCGCGATCTGCGGCATGCTGCGCTATCTGGTCACCAGCCAGACCAACTCCCCGGACCTGTATTCCATTTTGCATCTGCTGGGCGGCCAGCGGGTGCTGGCCCGCTGGAACGCCTATCAGGAGTGGGCCAAATGAGCGAATGCCTCATTCGCACCGCCAGTCCGGAAGACGCCGAGGCACTTTTGGAAATCTACGCACCTTATGTGCTTCAAACAGCGGTGACCTTTGAATACGACGTCCCCTCACGGGAGGAGTTCACCGGCCGGATGGAGCACATCCTGGCCCGCTATCCCTATCTGGCCGCTTGGGACGGCCGGCGCGTGCTGGGCTATGCCTACGCAGGCGCCTTTCATCCCCGTGCGGCCTACGGCTGGTCCGTGGAGACCACCGTCTATGTGCGCCGGGATGAGCGCCGCCTGGGTGTGGGCCGGGCGCTGTACACCGTGCTGGAGCAGGCTTTGGCCGCCCAGCATGTTCTGAACCTGAACGCCTGCATTGCTTTTCCGCCCGAAGAGGACGCGTTTCTGACCATGGACAGCGTTCGCTTTCACGAAAAAATGGGCTATCGCATGGCCGGGCATTTTCACGCCTGCGGGCGAAAGTTCGACCGCTGGTACGACATGGTCTGGATGGAAAAGCATCTTGGCCCGCACACCGGACACACAGCGGATGTGGTGCCTTTTTCCCAGGTGCGCGGCCAGCTGGGGCTGTGAGACCATGGCTCCGTCTGCCGAACCTTTTGTCCACTGGAAGCGTCCGGCGTACCGATGGTTTCTTTTGATGGGGGCGCTGATACAGCTGCTGTGCCTGTGGATGAATCTGCGGGCCCGGGAGACGATCTCCCGGGCCGGTGTGCTGACGCTTTTATGCCTCGCCGCCGGTGTTGATTCCTTCTGCAAACGAAACGCCCATTCTGTTTCCTGATACAAAAAGCGGACAAGTGTCTGACAATATGCACCATATTCGGCGTTTGAGCCGGGTGTGGTGCATTTTTAATTGGGCACAGTCCATGAACTCCATTCGCAGCCGGGCAGAGGAAAGCTGTTCAGGCGATCTTCCCGATTGGATGTAGAATTGTTTATCCGTTTATGATATGATTTAATAGGTACGCTACAAATCGAAATTTGGAGCACAATTATGAATTATACGTCTGTTGACCTAAATGAATGGCGAAGGGTAGCCTGTTTCAGTTTTATATTGATAAAATGCGAATCGTGATGAGTTTGACCGTGGATGTGGATGTGACCAACTTAAAGGCATACTCCAAGGTGCACCATCTTGATTTTTATCCTTTGATGGTGTGGGTCGTATCAAAAATCATCAATCAATATCTATCCGTCAAATGGTGAACGGGAAAGTGTGATTTACATGAAAAAAATGTCTGTGTTAGTCATGGCAGTTCTGCTCTGTTTGGCATTGGCTGCTTGCAATGAAAAAGTAAGCATCGACTTTCCTTTTGAATTGTCCAGTGTCGAAAATGTGGAAATGTTCCGCTTCACCGTTCCTGCGGAGGCGGAAAAAAAAGTGATTACCGAATCAGAAGATATTGAAGGTATTTATCAGACTTTTGAAAGTATTTCGCTGAAAGATAAAGCAACTGAACCTACCGCTGGTGGCTCGGTGACGAGTTTCCGATTTCATCTTTCTGATGGCACCTCCTACGAAGTAATCTATTCGGAAGTTGCTGTAAAATCCGGAAGAATCATCACAACGGATATGGAACAAGATTTCTTTACCTCAGCTGATATTGGAGCAACCTGGGAAAGTTACGATTATGAAGCAACCACTGCATCGGAAGATGAGCTGCCAGCGTTATATGAGTAAAGAAGCAAACAGATATTTACTCACTTCTCATCAAAAATCTTACAACTAAATACTGAAATTTTGACCGTTGATCTGCACCGCCGCGTGAGTAATCAGCGGTCCTTTTTATGCCAGATCAGAAAACGTTCGATTCACTCTGTTCAGAACAGAAACTGGACAAAACAAGGAACGGCACGACCGAAGCCATGCCGTTCCTGTAAAAAAGCGATATTCCTCCCGGGCTTTTTTGTATTCGTCACAACCGGCGGTAGACCAGAAAATCGAATCCGATCTCCGTGGTCAGCTCTGTGCGCGCGGCAAGGCGCTGCGCTCCGTCCCGGGGCGTTTTCCAATAATAGGGCGTCATCTGAAACAGCTGGCCGATCTGCTCGCCGCGCACGGTGATGCAGCCGCGCACCGGCACTCTACGCTCCAATGAAAAGCCTTTGTAGGCCACATCGCTGACCGGGTTTTCGTAGGGCGAATCGTACAGCACTTCCTTCAGCCCGTACAGATGGCGCGGACCCGGCACCGCGTACAGCAGCACCCCGCCCGGCGCCAGTACCCGGGCGAACTCGGTCTCCACCATGGGGCTGAACACGTTCATCAGGCAGTGCACCGTGCCGTCCGCCACCGGAATGGCAAAGCTTCCCGCCACGGCCCAAAACACCTGCTTGTCCCGGCCGGCCGCCGCGCGAACGGCGAACTTGGAAATGTCATACCCGGCCACACAGGCGTCCCGCCCCGCCTGGCGCAAAGCGCGGGCCACGCCTGCGGTGTAATATCCCTCGCCGCATCCGGCGTCCAGCACCCGCGGCTGCGGCACGCCGGCCGTCTGTTCCAGAACCAGCTGCGACAACTTCTGCAGAAACGGTTCGTAAAATCCGCCGTCCAGAAAAGCGCGCCGGGCCGCCACCATCTCCCGGTTGTCGCCGGGCGCCTTGGTATGCATGCGTCCGGAGGGCAGCAGATGCGCATAGCCCCGGGCGGCCAGATCAAAACTGTGGCGGGCGGGGCACTGCAGCGCGCCGCCCTGCCGCGTCAGAGCCGCGCCGCACACCGGGCAGCAAAAAGGCTGTTCCATACCATTCGTTCCTTTCAAAAAAGCGGGAGCATGGCTCCCGCTTTTCCCGTTATTCTTCGTCGCCGCCCATGCCGTGCGCTTTCATGTACTCTTCAAAGCTGGCAAACTTCTGGGCGGGTGCCCGGCGGCTGATCAGCTGAATGCTGTCGTCCACCTCTTCGGCCTCCTTGCGGGGCTGGCGGCGGGGCGCCTCTTTGGCGGGGCGCTGCCGCGCTGCCGCGCGCTCTGCCGCCGCTTTGGGTGCCCGGGGCTGCTGGGCCGGGGCCTTTTCCTTTTTCTCGGTCTTTTCGGCCTTTGCCTCTGCGTTTTGCACGGCGGGCTGTGCCGCTGCCGCGCCCTGCCGGTTTTTATTGTGCCGTCTTCCGCCCCGGCGGCGGCGCTTTTTGGGAGCGCCTTCGCCCTCGGCGGGCACGGTCTGTTTCTGGGTCTCCTGTTCCATGACTTTTTTCTCCTCTTTCCTTTTTTGCGGCCGGTTTTCCGCTTGGACGGGCACGGGGCCCTCCTGCATGGGCCAGGCATGGCCGCAAACGGGAATGTTCTGCCTGGTCAGCTTTTCAATGTCCCTCAGGTACTCCACTTCGTCGGCGCAGCAGAAACTGATCGCCACACCGTCCGCACCCGCGCGGCCCGTGCGGCCGATGCGGTGCACATAGGTCTCCGGCACGTTGGGCAGATCGTAGTTGAACACGTGGGAAAGCCCCGACACATCGATGCCCCTGGCCGCGATGTCCGTGGCTACCAGCACCCGGATCTGCCCGGTTTTGAACCGGGTCAGCGCAGTTTGACGCGCGGTCTGGCTTTTATTGCCGTGAATGGCCGCCGCCTGAATGCCCGCTTTGGCCAGGTCCCGCACCACACGGTCCGCCCCGTGCTTTGTGCGGGTGAACACCAGCGCGCTGGTGACGGCTTTGTCCTGCAGAAGGCTGGCCAGAAGATGCTTTTTATTGCCCTTGTCCACAAAGCAGACGCTCTGGCGAATGGCCTCCACCGTGGTGGCCGGCGGCGTGACCATGACCCGCACCGGCTCGTGCAGGATGCTGGCCGCCAGCTGCTCGATCTCCCGGGGCATGGTGGCCGAGAACAGAAGCGTCTGCCTCTTTTTGGGCAGATGCCGCAGCACCTTGCGCACATCCTGCACAAACCCCATGTCCAGCATGCGGTCCGCCTCGTCCAGCACGAAAATCTCCACGCTGGACAAATCCACATGTCCCTGCGCAATCAAATCGTTCAGGCGGCCGGGGGTTGCGGTGAGCACATCCACGCCCGCCCGCAGCTTTTCCACCTGGGGCGCCTGCCCCACACCGCCGAAAATGACGGTGTGCCGCACCGGCAGCCGCGCGCCGTAGGCAGCAAAACTTTCGTCGATCTGCAGCGCCAGCTCCCGGGTGGGCGTCAGCACCAGCGCGCGCACCGGGCGGGCGCTGTCTCTGCGGCAGCGGCTGTACACCAGCTGCAAAATGGGCATGGCAAACGCCGCTGTTTTGCCGGTGCCCGTCTGGGCGCATCCCAAAAGATCCCGCCCGGCCAAAACCGGCGGGATGGCCTGCTGCTGAATGGGCGACGGCTCTGTATATCCGGCCGCGTCCGCCGCTGCGAGAATGGGAGAGATCAGGTTCAGTTCACTGAATCGCATGACAAAATCCTATCTTGTTGAATTGGCATTCCGTTCTAAAGAACGCATCATACCATCTTCTAGTATAGCACAGAACCCTGCAAACCCCAAGACGGTGAACCCGAAAAATTTCACAAATTCTCTTTTGGGGGCAGACCATTGCAATTTGCGCCCGGACATGGTATCATTTCTCTATACTTCTGTGGGGGAGTAGTTTACGCGCTCATCCGGGCGCGGGTAAAGTCAACATACTGGCGAAAGCCTGGCTTTGCGTTGGAAACAAGACCCATGGGCAGTTTTTGCACTGCCCGTGGGTCTTTTTTTGTGCCCGGACCACATGCGGGAGTCTTTTCTCTCATACACATTCAATTGGAGGAGTTTGTCTTATGGATCTGATGACGTTATTTGTACTGGCGCTGGGACTGTCCATGGATGCGTTCGCCGTGTCCATTTCCAACACCATGTGCTTTTCCGGGCTGCGCCGGAGCCAGTGTGCGGCCGCCTCGCTGAGTTTCGGCCTGTTCCAGGGTCTGATGCCCACCATCGGATTTTTTGCCGGGCGCGCGTTTGCGGGTGTCATCTCCAGCGTGGACCACTGGGTGGCCTTTCTTCTGCTGGGCTTCATCGGCGGAAACATGGTGCGGGAGGCCGTGCAGGAAATGCGTCAGCCGCCCGAGTGCCCCGTGCAGCGGGACTACACCTTCCGGATGATGATGGCCCAGGCCGTGGCCACCAGCATCGACGCGCTGGCCGTGGGCGTGAGCCTGGCGGCCCTGAACGTAAACATTGCCGCGGCGGCGGGCTTCATCGGCGGCGTGACCTTTGTGTGCTGCCTGGTGGGCCACTTTTTGGGCCGCCGCTTCGGCAGTCTGCTGGGCAAACGCGCCGAGATTCTGGGCGGGTTGATCCTGATCGGCATCGGTTTGAAGATTCTGGTGGAGCATTTGTGCGAGTGAGGCAAAAAATGCCCAAAAAGACCCCGTGTTTGTTTGACACGGGGCCTTTTGTTTAGTAACATAATAAAGTGACGGCCGCGTCCAACCGGCCGCAGTTGCATTGGAGGTATCAAGTGTGGAAAATCGTGAAAAGTTTGCCTCTCGGCTCGGGTTTATCCTGATCTCGGCAGGCTGCGCCATCGGGTTGGGCAACGTGTGGCGCTTTCCCTACATCACCGGGCAGTACGGCGGTGCGGCGTTCGTATTGCTGTATCTGGTATTTCTGGTCATTCTGGGCCTGCCCGTCATGGTGATGGAGTTCGCCGTGGGCCGTGCCAGCCAGAAAAGCTGTGCCAAAAGCTTTGATCTGCTGGAGCCCAAGGGCACCAAGTGGCACTGGTATAAGTGGATGGGCTTCGGCGGCTGCTATCTGCTGATGATGTTCTACACCACTGTGGGCGGCTGGATGATCTCCTACGTGGTAAAAAGCGCCACCGGCACCTTTACCGGCATGGACACCGAAGCCGTGGGCGGCGTGTTCAACAGCATGCTGGCCAATCCCAGCGAGCTGGTGGGCTGGATGCTGGTGACCATTATGCTGGGCTTCCTGGTCTGCAGCATGGGTCTGCAGAAAGGCGTAGAGCGCATCACCAAAGTGATGATGAGCTGCCTGTTTTTGATCATGATCGTGCTGTGCGTGCGCAGCGTAACGCTGGACGGCGCCGTGGAAGGCCTGAAATTCTATCTGATTCCGGACTTCAGCAAAATGTTTGAAAACGGCTGGTCCACCTTTGGCGAGGCCGTGTACGCGGCCATGGGCCAGTCCTTCTTCACCCTGAGCCTGGGCATCTCCGCCATGGCGATCTTCGGCTCTTACATCGGCAAGGACCGCTCTCTGATGGGCGAGGCGCTGAACATCGGCATTCTGGACACCATGGTGGCCCTGATGGCCGGCCTGATCATCTTCCCCGCCTGCTTTGCCTTCGGCGTAAACCCCGGCGAGGGCCCGGGCCTTGTGTTCGTCACGCTTCCCAGTGTGTTCAATCAGATGTGGGGCGGCGCGTTCTGGGGTTCGCTGTTCTTTTTGTTCATGAGTTTTGCGGCTCTGTCCACCGTGATCGCGGTGTTCGAGAACCTGATCAGCTTCTGCATGGACAACTGGGGCTGGGACCGCAAAAAAGCCGTGGTGGTCAACGGACTGGCCGTCACGGTGCTCAGCCTTCCCTGCGCACTGGGCTACAACGCCTGGGCCGGTTTCACCGTGCCGGGCATCGGCGATATCCAGACGCTGGAAGACTTCATCGTCTCCAACAACATCCTGCCCCTGGGCAGTGTGATCTACCTGTTGTTCTGCGTGTGCAAGCGCGGCTGGGGTTGGGACAACTTCATCCGTGAGGCCGACACCGGCACCGGCGTGAAATTTCCCAAATGGGCACGGCTGTATTTGAAGTATGTGCTTCCCCTGATGATCCTGATCATCTTCATCATGGGATATGTGCCCAAGATCCAGGCCTGGATGGCGATGTAATGCAGCAAAAAGAGAGGCTGAAAAGCCTCTCTTTTTTTATTGTGCCGCCTCGGCCGTAAACAGCGCGGCCAGCGCCTTTCCCACCAGCCGTGCCGAATAAATCGCTTCCTGCAGGGTGTTGCCGTGGCCGCCCATTTCGATCAGCAGGCTGCCGGTGGTCAGGTCCTGGTTGTAATAGCGGTAATCGAAGAGAACCGGCCGGGCCAGCCCCGGGAACAGGGTTTCCATCTCATCCTGCCAGCGGGACGCAAAGCGCAGATTCTGTTTAAAGTTGGGCAGGTTTCCGTTCAGGTCCGCGCCGCAGATGATCATGACCTGGGCGGCCTTCTGGCCGTCAATTTCCACCACCGGTTTCACGCGGGTGCCGTCCTCCCGCTGGATGGCGTCCCGGTGCACGTCCAGCACCACTTTGATGGAGGGATACTGTTCCAGATAGCTTCGCACTGTGGCGTTGCTCTTTTCATAACTGCCGTTGTAGCTGGGGTAGTCGTGAAGCGTTGCGTCCTGAATGGTGCAGATGCCCGCGGCATTCAGCGTGCGGGCCATCTCCGCGCCCACCGCCACCATGTTCTGGGACGTGTCGGTATTGCGGGCCGAGTAGGCCGGGTCGCACCAGCTGCGGTCCACCGTCTCATAACTTTCCGTGGCATGGGTATGCATGATGAGCACCTGCGGCTCGGTGCTGTTCAGCTCCACGGAAAAGGGCAGCGGCTGCATCATTTCCGCCTGAATCTCCTGGGCGGAAAGCTCGGTGCAGTTGCGGATGCTGCCCGCGCCGCTCTGCACATATCCGTTTCCGGAGCCCTGCCCGTAGAAGGTCTCCTCCACCGGCACCATCCCCTCCGGCATGGGCGAATCGTCCACCGGCGCGGGCGCGATGGCCGGCTCCTGGTCCTCTGTCGGCGCGGGCTCAGCCGGCGGCTCTTCCTCCGGCTGGGGGTCCGGCTCCGGTTGCGTTTGAACCGGCGCTGTCTGCTGCTGAGGTTCCTTCTCCCGGGCGATGCGGTCATCCACCATCTGTCTGGCGGCGCCCAGTGTTGCGTCCGGCGCACACAGCAAACCGCTGAGATAGGCGGTGGTCTGCCCCGCGCTCTGCCCGCCCGGCGCAGTCACCAGCATGCCGCCCGCCACCGCCAGCGTGACGGCGCAGACCGCCGCCGGCATCCAGCGCCTTGCCCATTGCCCCCGCTTGTACATTTTGCCATCACCTCGCAGAAGTATATGCGAAGGACAGGCCGTTCATGCCCGCAGGCAGACAAAAAGCCCTCTTTGTGCCAAGCACAAAGAGGGCTTTTGAATGCGATCGTCACAGCACGGCGATGGCTTCCACTTCACACAGCACGCCCTTGGGCAGGGTTTTCACTGCCACACAGGAGCGGGCGGGTTTGGACACGAAATACGCCGCGTACACCTCATTGAACGCTGCAAAATCATCCATATCCGCCAAAAAGCAGGTGGTCTTCACCACATTGGAAAAATCCGCGCCGCTGGCGCGCAGAATGGCGCCCACATTTTCACAGCTCTGCCGGGCCTGCTGGGCGATGCCGCCTTCCACCACCGCACCGGTGGCCGGGTCCAGAGGGATCTGGCCCGAGGTGAACAGCAGATTGCCCGCGCGCACCGCCTGCGAATACGGGCCGATGGCCGCCGGAGCATTCGGGGTATTTGTCACTTCAAACATATTACTCATCCTTTCCCGCGGCCGCGGCCGCTCTGTTTGCATTGTACCGCGGCCGCGAAAAAAAAGCAAACTTATTGGGCCGGCACACAGGCCAGAATGCTGCGGGCAATGGCGTCACCCGTGGCCCACACGGTCATCTCGTCCGAGACCTGCTCGTATTCCGCCGGGTTCACCATGAACCCCACTTCCAGCAGCACCGCCGGGCAGGTGGCGTTGCGCGCCACATAATAATAGCCCCAGAACGCCCCCCGCTCCGGCCGGCCCGTGGCGGCCGCCACGTTCTGCACCAGCGTTTGCGCCAGCTGCTTGCCCGAGTCGTAGAAATAATAGCACTCCGTTCCGGCGGACTGGTTGGCGTCCACCGAAAGGTCCACGGAATTGTGATGCACCGCAATGAAAAAGTCCGGCTGCAATTCCGTGATCTTCTGGTTGCGCTGCTGCAGAGAGAGGAAGGTGTCGTCGGTGCGGATCATGTGCACCGTGGCACCCAGCTGTTCCAGACGGTAGCGGGCCGCCTGGGCAACCGCCAGATTTACGTCCTTTTCCAGCGGAGCCTCCACGCCCGCCGCGCCCATGGCGCCGCCGTCATCCTGCCCGTGGCCCGGGTCCAGCAGCACGGAGATGCCCGCCAGCGGCCGGGCCGGGTCCTGCGCCTGCACCGGCGACGGTTTCACCAGCACCTGGGTGGTCCCGTCGGCAAACTCCACGGTATGGCCCCACAGCGGCCGGTCAAAGGACAGCACGATCCGGGTGCCCGCACCGCCGTCCAGGGCGGTGACTTCCACGCCCTTCACCAGCTGCGAGCCCGCCACCGAAAAGTCCGGGGCCACGTCGGTGTCGTACAGATGCATCTCCAGCGTATTTTCCACAAGATTGGAATAAATCACCGGCGTTCCCGCGCCCTGGAAGGTCAGGGTCTCCCCCTCCTCCGTCTGCTGCGCGGTGGCTCCGGAGAACGAAGCGCGCTCCACGTCCTGCCCCAGCACGGTGGTGTTGTATGCCAGCACATAGTCGCCGCTGGTCAGCTGATAGGCCCAGGTGATCTTTCCGTTGCGGGTGGTCTCCACGCAGTTCTGCACCACACCCACGGCCCCGTCCCGCACGGTCTCGCTGATGTTTCCGTCACCGGAAGGATCGTACAGCAAACTGACCAGCCAGCCGTTGATGCGCACGGCGGTGCCCGGTTCCACTTCCTGGGTGCTGTCGTGTGGCGTGGGCTCCGGCTCGGTGGGTTCCGTCTCCATCTCCGAGGGCTGCGGAACCGGCCGCCGGATGTGCAGCGTCACGGTCTGTTCTCCCTGGGTCAGCGTATACACATTGTCGCCGGGCTGGACTGCCACCAGCACGCCGAAGGTGCCCCGGGTGCCCGTGCGCTCCACCGCTGCCCCGTTCAGTGTCAGATCCTGGCCGGGGTCCGAGGTTCCCATCACAAAGCAGTTGTCCGTGTAGATGGTGGCGCCGTCCGCCGGATAACTCACAGCCAGCTGCGTGCTGGGCGTATAATTCAGCAGCGCGGGCACATCGGCGGTGTCCAGCGCAGACAGCATCAGGCCCAGCGTCTGGGCGTCACCGCCCAGATCCGACCAGGCAAACGCCGCACCCGCAAAGGACGCGCCGGAACGGGCCGCCTCCACAGCGTGCAGGAACAGCGCCTGCGGCTGGCTCCAGGCCGCGCGGGTCACGCCCACGATCTCGCCGCCTTCTGCCAGCGGCTCATATGTATCAAAAAAGCTTCCCTCGGCCGCGGGGCGGTACACCCGCACCCCGGCCACCGGATACTTGCGGGCCAGCCGCTCCAGCGCCAGGGACTGCCATTTGTCCGAAGGATCGTAGACCGACTGGTCCACGGCGGCGTACACGCTCAGCCCCTCCTCACCGGCCGCCTGACACCACAGCGCCAGCCCGTCCGTGGGGTGAAACAACGTGTCACCGGCGGTCATCTGCTCCAGAGCCGGCACGGCCCAATCCCGGTAGACCGCGCCCTCCCGGGTCTGCACCACCAGCACCAGCCCGTTCATTCCCCGTGCCCGGGCCTGCTGGGCCACGCTGCGTGCCTCGGCCAGAATTTCGTCCGCGCTCATATCGCTGCGCAGAGCATCTCCCTCCGGGCCGAAACGCACCGAAGCCGCCCGCAGTGCCCCGTTGGGTTCCTGTGCGCTGGCCGCAGTCCGGTCCGCTTGCGGCGGATAAAACGCCAGATACAGCACCACCGCGGCCAGTGCCGCCAAAACGGTCAGCCCCACCACCGCCAGGATGGCGCCCCGGCGCCTGTTCTTCGGTCGTTTGTGCATTCGCTCATCTCCCTCCCCGTCTTGTGCTCAGTATAGCACGCTCCGGCGGTGCAGATGTGGCGAAAGCGTAAATTTTGCCGCTGGCAAAAAAAGCCTTATCAAACAGCCCCGGCTGTGTTATGCTAGATATTGTATTTTATGAATAAAAGGAGCGAGTATGCCTTGCATCTTCCCGAAAAAGCTTTTACACATGGTGGAAAATTCCATGCGGACGACGTTTTCAGCGCCGCGCTGCTGAAGCTGTGTCGTCCGGATATAGAAATTCTGCGCGGTTATCAGGTGCCGGACGGCTTCGACGGACTTGTGTTCGACATTGGTGACGGCCCCTTCGATCATCACGCCAAAGGCAGCCCTGTGCGGGAAAACGGCGTTCCCTACGCGGCCTTCGGGCTTCTGTGGCGGGAACTGGGGCCCACACTGCTGCACCCGGACGATGCCCGCCGCTTTGACGAGGGCTTTGTGCAGCCGCTGGACCTGGATGACAACACCGGATGCGGCAACCAGCTGGCCAACTGCATCATGGCGTACAATCCGCTTTGGGACAGCGAAGCCAGCCCCGACCAGTGCTTTGACCGGGCTGTGGAAGTGGCCAAAGAACTGCTGGACCACAAGCTGGAGAGCATCCGTGCCATCCGCCGGGCGGAAGAAGAAGTGCGCGCCGCCCTGGCCAAGTGCCGTCACGGCGTGGTGCGCATGCGCCGCTTTGCCCCCTGGAAGCAGTATCTGATCCCCAGCAAGGCCAAATTCGTGGTATTTCCGTCCCAGCGGGGCGGCTGGTGCGCCCAGGCGGTCCCGGCAGGGTTCGGCACCCAGGCGCTGAAGGTGGCCTTCCCCCGTGCCTGGGCCGGCGCGCGGGAAGACGAACTGCCCGCGATCTCGGGCATTGAGACCCTGCGCTTCTGCCATGCGGGGCGCTTTCTCATCACCACCGGAACCGAGGAGGACGCCATCACCGCCTGCGAGACCGCCATGGCGTTTGGCGAGCGGTGAGCCACTTCGTCTACATGCTGCAGTGTGCAGACGGCACGCTGTACACCGGCTGGACCCCGAACCTCGCCCGCCGTCTTCAGGCGCACCGGGCGGGCAAAGGAGCCAAATACACCCGGGGGCGCGGCCCTCTGATGCTGGTTTACACCGAACAGCTGGATGACAAAAGCCAGGCACTGCGCCGGGAGGCGGAATTGAAAGCACTGCCACGGAACCGGAAGCTGGCGCTGTGCGCGCCCTTTCGGCAGGCGGTGCAGGCGCTGACCGCCGCCGGACGGCAGGACGCCCTTTCGCTGCTGGAAAGCGGGGCGCGCCTTTTGGAATGCGACGGCAAAACCGTGCGCATCCAGGGAAAAGACGGTGCCGAGCAGGTCTTTTTTCTCTGAAAAACAAACATCTCCCGGCCGGATGATTCCGGCCGGGAGATGCTTTTATGAATCACTTTTTTCCCCGGTGGGGTCCTCGTTCATCAAGGTGACGCGCAGCCATTCAATGCGCTGATCGTCCATTTTTTCCACCCGCACATGCAGGCGTTTCCAGGTGAAGCTTTCCCCTTCCTCGGGAATGTGCTGGAACATATCCAGCGCCCAGCCGCTGACGGTGGAATAATCGTCTTCGAAGTCCTTGTCCTCGTAATCCATGGCCTCGAACAAATCTTCCATTTTCGCGTCGCCGGCCACCTGCCAGATGTTGTCGCCCTGGGGCTGAATATCCTGCTCCGCCACGTCGGACTCGTCCCAGATCTCACCCACCAGCTCTTCCAGAATATCCTCCATGGTCACAAGGCCCAGGGTGCCGCCGTGTTCATCGGTGACAATGGCCATGTGCTGTTTTTCGCGCCGCAGTTCCGCCAGCAGTTCGTTGATGCGCTTGGTGCGGTACACAAACAGCACGTCCCGGCGCAGCTTGCGGGGGTCAATGGTCTCTCCGCGGGACAGGCATGCCAGCAGATCCCGGGCGTGCAGCACACCCACAATGTGGTCAATGCTTCCGTCATACACCGGAATGCGGGAGTGACCGCCCTGCAGGCAAAGCTTCAGGATCTCCTCGGGGGGATCGTCCAGCGAAGCGGCCCCGATGTCCACACGGGGCACCAGAATGTCCTGCACGGTGATGTTGTCGAAATCAATGGCGGACTGAATGATGTCTGTCTCCTGCCGGTCCAGCACGCCTTCTTCCTCAACGGTGTCAATGATGACCTTCAATTCTTCCTCGGTCACGCTGGGCTGCACGTTCAATTCATTGGAACGCAGGCCCGTCAGCAGGCGCTTGATCTGCACAAACACCCAAGCCACCGGTGTCAATACCGTTTTGATGAAGCTCAAAAACGGGGCGAACATCAGCGAAAATTTTTCCGGCCGCTCCTTTGCCAGACTCTTGGGCAAAATCTCGCCAAAGATCAGCACCAGCACAGTGGTCACGCCTGTGGCAACTACGGCGCCGTTGGCTCCCATCAGGGTGGTGCACAGCACCGTGGAGATGGACGCAGACGCCAGGTTCACCACGTTGTTGCCAATGAGAATGGTGGACAGGGTGCGGTCATAGTCATCCGCCAGATCCAGAACTTTGCGGGCTTTTTTGTCACCGTCCTCGGCGCGGGTCTTCATGCGCACCCGGTTGATGGACGACAGCGAAGTTTCACTGGCGGAGAAAAACGCGGAAAAAATCAGCAAAATCATAAACGCCAGTATACTAGGGCCAGGGTTATCCAAACAATCATCACTCCTATAAAAATTCAGGATGGTACGCCCCGGTCGGGGCGCTCGTATACTTTATTATGATAACAAAATGCGTGTAAAAATGCAAACCGGCACCCAAAATCCGGCCAGCTGCTGGCGCTGAGAATGTTCCTCTATGAATATCTGCTTTACCGCTGCGGCCAAACCGAGGAGTAAGCCATGGCTGAAGTACCGGCAAATCAAGGGCTTTACCCAGGAACAGCTGGCGGAAAAGGTGGGCGTGCGCCTGGAAAAAGCCCCGTACAATCCTTCCCTGAAACTTGCCATCGACCTTTCCCGGGCTGTAGAGGCGCCCATCGAAGAGCTTTTTGTCTTTGACTGAGAAAAAGGCCGGCTCAGCGCTTGCTGAGCCGGCCTTTTGATTTTTATTCCACTTCCTGGGTCCAGCCCATCTCGTCGGGGATTTTGCCCCACTGGATGCCCGTCAGCGTGTCGTACAGGCGCTGCGTCACAGGGCCGGTCTGGAAGCCGTTCACCGTGGCGATCTCGCCCTCATACCGCAATTCGCCCACAGGGCTGATGACTGCGGCCGTACCGGTGCCGAACACCTCTTCCAGCGTGCCGTTCTTGGCAGCCGCCATCACGTCGGCAATGGGCAGGCGGGTCTCGCAGTCCACTTCATAGCCCCACTTGCGCAGCAGCTCAATGCAGCTCATGCGGGTGATGCCGGGCAGAACCGTACCCACACAGGGCGCTGTGCGGATGACGCCGTCGATTTTGAAGAAGCAGTTCATGCTGCCCACTTCTTCCACGTATTTGCGCTCCACGCCATCCAGCCAAAGCACCTGGCTGTAACCCAACTCGTGGGCCTTGACCTGGCCCGCCAGGCTGGCCGCGTAGTTGCCGCCGCATTTGATGAAGCCCGTGCCGCCGGGTGTGGCGCGCACATATTCATCCTCTACGTAAATTTTCACCGGGCTCATGCCTTCCTCGTAGTACGCACCGGAGGGCGAAGCGATGATGATAAACTGATAGGTGTTGCTGGGTTTTACGCCCAGGTGTGCCTCGGTGGCAATGGTGAAGGGGCGCAGATACAGGCTGGTGTCCGGCTCGCTGGGCACCCAGTCCTTGTCCTCATGGACCAGCGCACGCACCGCCTGCACAAAGTCTTCCACCGGGATCTCCGGGATGCACAGACGCTTGTGGGTGGACTGAAGCCGCGCGGCGTTCTTTTCCGGGCGGAACAGCAGCACACGGCCGTCCGCCGTGCGGTAGGCCTTCATGCCCTCAAAGCTCTCCTGTGCATAATGGAACACCATGGCCGCCGGGTCCAGCGAAATGGGATGATACGGCTCGATGCGGGGCGAATGCCAGCCCTGTCCCTCGGTATAATCCATCACGAACATGTGGTCGGTGTAATAGGTGCCAAAGCCCAGCTTGGTCTGGTCCGGCTTTGCCTTCGGCGTCTGTGTTCTCGTCACTTTGATATCCAACATATGGTTCCCCTCTTTTTCTGTTTAACGATTAAACTCATTTTAGCGCGGTTTGTCTCATATTACAAGAGAAAACACACAAAAATCGCAGATATTTATGATATAATGAAACCACCAATCATACAGGGAGAAGAAAAAGATGCAGATACAGGCAGTTTTATTTGATATGGACGGGCTGATGATCGACACGGAACGCCTTTCGGACCAGATTTGGTGCGAAATCGGCGCCCGATACGGGCTGACCATCACCCCGGCGGACACCGCGCTTCTGCGGGGACGCAACCGGGCAGGCGGAAGAGCCGCCTTTTTGAAGCGCTTCGGGCCGGATGTGCCCTTTGACACGATGTGCGACGCGGTGGTCGGCCGTTTGACCGCGCTTCTGGCCCGCAGCGTTCCTCTGATGCCGGGCCTGACAGAGCTTCTGGAAGCGCTGCGCAGCCGAAACGTTCCCATGGCGGTGGTCTCCTCCACTCACCGTTCTCTGGTGGAAAACAACCTGCGGGTGGCAGGCATCCGGGACTTTTTCAGCGAACTGGTGTGCGGGGACATGGTACGCCGCTCCAAACCCGCGCCGGATATTTACCTGACGGCCGCCAGACAGCTGAACATTCCGCCCCAGGCCTGCCTGGTTCTGGAGGACAGCTACAACGGGGTGCGCGCCGGTGCAGCGGCAGGCTGTATTACGGTGATGGTCCCCAACATGGACCCCGCCACGCCGGAGATGGAGCGGCTTTGCCGCTGCATTGTACCCAGCCTGCGGGAAGTTATTCCTCTTTTGGATCAGGACCTGTGAGGCCTGCCAGCCAGCAGGCTTCTTCGCACAAATTTTTCAGCCGGTCGGCCCTTTGGGGGTCAGCCGGTTTTTTCATGGTTTCTTCCAGCTGCTCCAGCAAGTCCGCAAACTCGTTTTCCAGCGCGTCTTTTCCCTCTTCTTCCGCTTTGCGAAGCGCTGCGCACAGGCGCTCCAGCGGGGGGCGTTCCTCGCCCCGGGCACGGCCCAGGCAGGCGCCCGCCCGCTCAAACAGCGGGCTCCAGGCCGACGGGAACTGCTGTTCCAGTTCTCTTCCCCGGCGGATTCCCTGCGCCGTGCTGACCAGTACAAACAGGAACACTGCCGCGCCGGCCAGACACAGCAGATGGAACAAAAGCAATGCAGAAGCATTTTCCGGCAGCACACGGGCCAGACCCCAGCCGCCCACCAGCGCCAGCAGACCGTATCCGGTGCATACCGCAGCCGCACCCACACGCACCAGGCGGCTTTTCGCCCGGGCATCTGCCGCCCAGGGGCCCGCAGATGCCGCGCAGGCCGCCCACAGGGAGGCTGTCAGACACACTTTTCCGGCGGGCAGATGCAGCGGACAGATCAGCACCGACAGCACACCCGCGCCCAACAGGGCGCCCGCACACACTGCCAGACGTTGTTTCAAATTCATTTTGGGGCCTCCCTTCCGTTTCCCTGCCATTATACAGGATTTGCCCCTGTTTTTCCACACCGTTCCGTTCTGCACAAAAAAACCCGGCAGCCAAGCTGCCGGGTTCTGTTTTGGAAAATTATTCGGCAATGTCCGCATACTGGAAGTACCAGTAGCCGTACGGAGAGTGCCAGCTGCCGGTGATCTTGTCGCTCTGCAGATAGTAGTCATTGTAGAACGCGACAGGGATCATGCCCGCGTCAGCCATGATGATGTCTTCCGCTTTGTGCAGAGCGGCAAAGCGCTCTTCCACATCGGTGGTGGTGCGGGAGATATCCATCTGTGCATCGTATTCGGCGTTGGAATATTTGCCGTCGTTGTTGCCGTTGCCGGTGTAGAACAGGTCAAACATGGAAGAAGGATCGTTGTAGTCGAAGACCCAGCCGTTGCGGGCGGTGTCGAAGTCGCCGGCGCGGCGGGTAGCGGTCACGCTCTGCCACTCAGCAGTCTTCACTTCCATGGTGATGCCCAGCTCGCCCCAAGCCTTCTGCAGGTACTCGGCCAGCGCTTTGTGATAGCCCTGATCGTTTACCAGGTACTCGATGACCGGGAAGCCTTCGCCGTTGGGATAGCCGGCGTCCGCCATCAGCTGTTTTGCTTTCTCCAGGTTGGCCTCAAAGTCCGCAGGATCGGTGCTGATGTACTCTTCGCCGCCATTGGCATTCTCCATGAAGGAGCTGCCGTCCGCATCGGTGATGCCCGGTCCGATCAGGTTGCCGGCGGGGCTGTAAGTGCCCTGCATGATGGTGTTGGCCACATAATCGCGGTCGATGGCCAGGCTCAAAGCCTCGCGCACGTCACGGTTGTTGAAGGGCTCTTTCTCGGTCTGCAGGCTGATGTAATAGGTGCCCAGCAGCGGATCGACATAGAAATCGTCGCGGCCTTCCAGGCTGGCCATTTCCTCGGTGGGAACGGATTTGATCATCAGAGCCTCGCCGGTCTCATAAGCAGAGAGAGCGGCGTTCATGTCTTCGATCAGCAGGCATTTGATGCTGTCCAGCTTGATGGAGTCCGCATCCCAGTAGTTGGGGTTCTTGGTGTAGGTGATGTGGCTGCCCGGCACCCACTCGGTCATCATGAACGCACCGCTGGAAACATAGGTGGAAGGATCAACGGCCCATGCGTCGCCGTTGGCCTCGACCGTCTCCTGCTGCACAGGGCTGGAAGCCACGAAGGAAGCGATTTTGTCAAAATAAGTGCAGGGCTGGCCCAGCTCTACCACAAAGGTGTTCGCGTCCGGTGCGGAAACGCCCAGCTCGCTGGGCTCCATCTCACCCGTGGAGATCTCGTTGAAGTTTTTCACCATGCCCAGAACGGTCTCCGCATAGGGAGCCGCGGTCTCGGGGTCCGCCATGCGCTGCCAGCTGTAGACAAAGTCTTCCGCGTTCAGCTCACTGCCGTCGGACCATTTCAGGCCTTCGCGCAGATGGAAGGTCCAGGTCATGCCGTCTTCGGACTCTTCCCAGCTCTCTGCCAGGGCAGGAACCACGTTCAGGTCCTCGTCCACACCCAGCAGGGTGTCAAAGGCAAACAGAATCATGTTGGCGCCGTCGATGGCACTGTTCAGCGCAGGGTCCAGGGTCTCGGGGTCCGGTCCCAGCTGGACAACCAGCTGTTTCTCGCCGGACGTCGCGGCTGCACTGGTGGTGCTGCCGGATGCGCTGGAGCCGCCGCAGGCGGTCAGGCCCAGGCTCAAAGCCAGGACGCAAGCCAACAGAGCTGCTAATTTTTTCATTGGTAACTCCTCCTCTTGCTACTTTCCTTTTTCTCTATCCTCGCCGTTTTAGATGGGAGAGGTGTACTTTCTATTATAGCTTTCATACGCTGAATTGGAAGAGTTTTATTTTGATTGTCACCATTTTGGAACAAAGATTGTATATATTAAACATACAATATCTGAAAATTGTTTCTGATTTCTCTGTTTTTTCTGATAAATTTCACACTTTTTGATGAAACTGTATTTCTGTAAGATACAGTTTTTGCAGACGTTTCCCGGCAAACGACAAAAAGCCGTCCCAAAGGACGGCTTTTTGTGTACATTTTATTTTTCGTTCAGCAGAACAGGATAGGCTGTTTTCTGCCCGAAGTTCGATACATACTCCTGCGCACGGGCACATCGTTCTGCGTCTCCGCAGCGGCGGGCAGCCAGCGCCAGGCGGTACTGCACGTCCAACTTGTGAAAAGGCGAGCGGCTGGTTTCAAAATCCTTTTCCATCGCTTGCAGATTCACACGTTTTCCCCTGTGAATGGCCAGGCACAACTCCAGATAGGCCAGTGTATGGCGCGCTTTTGCAGAAAAATCCTTGCCGCAGGCACCGGAATCCACCAGGCGGCGCAGTTCATCCATACAGCTTTGCGCTTTGTCCGGATTGCCCTGGGCCAGCCAGCAGGTGGCCTGGTTGCCCAGCACAAGGCCTTTTGTCTCCGGTGTTTTCGGGCCGGTGGGAATTTCGTTCAGAATTTCCAGCGCCCGATCGGGCTGCCCGGCGTAAAGCCAGCCATTGGCCAAATGCACCAGCAGCGTGCTGCGCGGCCCGGCGTTCATCGGGGCGTTTTTCAAAGGTTCGGCGGCCGCCAAAAACGCTTTGGGGTCCAACTGCTCATATAAGAGCAACAGGCGGGACTGATACTCCCGGGTGGCGATCATTCTGGCCAGATACAGCGCGATGTTAACTCCCACAAAGGCAGCAAGCGCCGTCAGCAGCAGATGGGTGAACGTATTCTGCCCGGTTCCGGCCCAAAACCAGGTCGCTGCGCCCGCAGCTGCCCCCAGCAGCGCGCCGCCCAGCCAAGCCGCACGGCGGCTTTTTGCAAACGCGTTGATCATGTTTTCTCGCTCCTTCTCGCGCGCTTTGGGAGGCACACTGCGGCCCGGGGAAAATCCCCGGACCGCAAGGGTATGCCGGCAGAGCTGCGCGGTTTTTGTTGCTTTGGTCAGGCCACAACGCCCAACAGCGTGAGCACAGCCAGCATGGCAAACGCCACGATGCCGCCCAGAGCGTTTGTGGTCGTGAAGTATTTCAGGCCCTGCTTGGTGTCAAAGCCGTACAGGGAGGTGAAGATCCAGAAGCCGCTGTTGTTTACGTGCCAGCCCACCATGGAACCGGCGCCGATGGCCAGAGAAGCCACCACCGGACTCATGCCCAGAACCGGAATCAGCGCGGCCATCAGGCCGGCAGCGGTCATGGACGCAGTGGTCATGGAGCCACAGACCGTCATCAGGATAGCAGCCAGCAGGAAGGGAACCAGAATCGCCGGGAAGTTGGTATTGGCAATGGCATTGCCGATGGTCTGAATGGCCTCGTTCTCACGCAGGATGCCGCCCATTGCGCCGCCCATTGCAGTGATCAGCAGAGCGCTGATGGCAATGTTCAGTGCGCGGCCCACCCAGTTGTTCATGACGATTTCAAACCAGCTGCTCTTTTCCGTCAGCGCGCAGCCGTTGCCGTCCTGATTGGCTTTGTCCACAACCTTTTTCTTGCGGCCGGCCACCAGCAGGCCCACAGCGATAATGCCGCAGAACAGGGCCAGAACAGTGTTTCCGAAGGTATCAAAGAAGGTGTAAGCGCCGCTTCCCTCTTCTGCGAACAGTTTGCCGATGGAACCCACGGCGATCATCACGGCGGGCAGCAGCAGCGGCAGGAAGGAAGCGCCTGCGCTGGGAGTGTTGTCCTCACGGATGAGCAGTGCATCCACGGAAGAGCCCTCTTCCACGGACTCGATGCCCTCGGTGTAGGAAGCCAGCGGCTCAATGTATTCACACTTTGCATAAATGGGAGACAGCACAAAATAGCACACCGCAAGGGAGACCACCGAGCAGACAAGGCCCCACAGGATCACGGTGCCAATGTCAGCGCCCAGCAGCACAGACACCGCCAGGATACCGGGTGTGGGAGGCACCAGGCCGTGGGTCAGCGTCAGACCCAGGTTGACGAACGGCGCGACCTGCGTCATGCTCATTTTTTTGCGCTTTGCCAAAATGGCGGAAATGGGAGCGTTCAGGATGATGGCAATGTCGCCGAACACGGGGATGCTCATGATGAAGCCCGTCAGCGCCGGAGCCAGTTCCAGACGTTTGCCCTTGAATTTGCGAATGAAGAAGTTGACCATGCTGGTGGCCGCGCCGGTATCACTGATACCGGCCGCAATAACGGCGCCGAAAATAATCATGACGCCGATGCTGCCCAGCGTGGAACCGAAATAGCTTGTGATGGAGCTGAAGGTATCGACCAGGCCCTTGCCGGATGCCAGGCCGCAGAACGTGGCGGTCAGGAACAGCACCATGACCGGATGCATTTTAAACTTCAGCGTCAATACGGTGAGGATGATGATCGCAACGATCAGCATGCCCACAAATGCGAGTGGTGACATAAGATTCCTCCTGATCTGATTGGATTTTTAAGGTTTCGCTTCTCTGCCGGCGGAAAATATCGAAAAAACAACCGATCACAGACAGCCGTTGGCTTCCAGCGCGTGATGCGTGGTGCGCCAGGCGTTCTCGATCACCCATTCCGGCGTTTTCTGCCAGTACTCCGGGCGGAAGGTCTCCACCGAGGCGATGCCCTTGTAGCCCGCGGCTTTCAGCGCCTGCAGGAAACCGTCGGTATCCACCGCGCCGGAGCCGCAGAAGCAGCGTTTGTCCTGACCGCGCTGGTCCTCGGGCACATCGTCGGCACTCATCAGGTGCGCGGCGAAAATCTTTTCGGGCTGCACGGTGCCGATGGCCGAAAAATCGTTGCAGCCTCCGTTGAGGAAAATGTTGTACGAATCAAACACAAATCCCACGTTGTCCCGGTCTACCGCACGGACAATGGCGTCTGCCTCGGCAACGCTGCGCACACTGGAACGCTCAAAGCCCACCAGCTCGAAGCACAGGTTCATGTCGTAGGGGCGGGCCAGCTCCGAAAGCTTTTTCAGGATGCGCACGCAGTTTTCAAAGGTCTCCTCCCGGGTCCCCACAAAGGGTCCGCCCAGCGGGTCGCGCTGAAGCGGCGGCACAATGATGAAGTAATGGCTGCCGATGGCCTTGCCCACTTCGCAGCCCAGCCGAAACTCGGCCAGAAGCGCCGCCTGTTTTTCCGCGTCGTCCCGTTCGCTGAGAAATTCGGGATATAAGTACAGCGCATTGAAGGCATGGGGCCGCAGGCGGCTGGTTTTGAAAAACGACGCCAGCTCCTCCACGGTGTGCCGTGTCAGATAATCCGTCAACATATCCAGACGGATCTCAATGCAGTCAAAGCCCGCTTTTTCACACAGTTCCAGGTCTTTTTCCAGAGTGGAACAATCTTTGGCGCAGGCCTCGTTGTACGATACAAGCATGGCCTTTCCTCCTTATTTCAGCGGAAATTTCACAACGCAGTTGTCTTTGGTGCTGCGGTAGATGGCTGTAAACAGCTCCACCGTGCGGCGGCCTTCCCGGGCATCCACCAGAGGCTTCGTGCCCGTCTGCACTGCGTTCAAAAAGTCTTTGATCTGTTCGTTGTGATAATAGTACATGGAGTCCACGCTGTTGAAGAAGTCGCTGTCCGCCTTCTTCCACGCATCCAGCATTTCCGCCTCGCCCGGCACCGTCCACAAGTCGTTGACCGGCGGTTCGGTGATGCTGGACATACCCGCGATGAACATGGCTCCGCCGTCGGTCTGCACGCCTGCCGCCGCGCCGTTTTCACCGAAGATGTGCACTTTTCCGTACAGGGCAGGGTTCTGGCTGTTGCTGACCACAATGTTGCCCACGCCGCCGTTTTTAAACTTGACCACGGCCACGGCCGTGTCCTCCACTTCAATATAAGGATGGTTGAGGTTTTTCCACACGCCGTACACCTCATCCACCTCGCCCATGTACCACAGCAGCAGGTCCAGCTGATGGGGCGCCTGGTTCACCAGAACACCGCCGCCCTCGCCGTCCCAGGTGCCGCGCCAGGGATCGCTGTTGTAATAGGCCTCGTCCCGCCAGCCAAGCATGGTCACCATGCCCAGCACCGGGCGGCCCAGTTTTCCGTCCTCGATGGCCTGATGGATGCGCATGCAGGGGCGATAGAACCGGCGCTGCACCATGGTTCCCACGGTCACACCGTTGCGGTCCTGCGCCTCGATGATGGCATCGCAGTCCGCCAGGCTGGAAGCCAGCGGCTTTTCCACCAGCACGTTGCAGCCGCAGTTGGCGGCCGTCACGGCCGGATTGGCATGCAGCGGATGCGGCGTGCACACGCTGACCACATCCAGATGCTCCTGGCGGCACATCTGCTCTACATCGGTGTACGCTTTTACACCGTAGCGGGCGGCGAACGCCTCAGCCCGGTCCCGGTTTGCATCGCACACCGCCGTAAACGCGCTGTTGGGCAGGTTGGCATACGCTTTCGCGTGGAAATCGCCCACTTTTCCGCAGCCGATGATTCCTGTTTTCAACTGTTCCATGCTCTCTCTCCTTATTTCATATAGCCGCCCTTCATGGGGCCGACCGCGTGTTCCGAGTAAATTTTCAAAACGCCGCTCTTGTAGCGGGCCGGCTTGGGCTCCCAGGCTGCCCGGCGTTCGGTCAGAATGGCATCCATCTCCTCGGGGGTCTTGCGCTCCCCTTTCACGCCCACAATGGCCAGCACCCGGGCGGGAATATCAATCTGGATCAGGTCGCCCTCTTCCACCAGAGCGATGGGGCCGCCCTCTGCAGCCTCGGGTGAAACATGGCCGATGGCCGGCCCTTTGGACGCGCCGGAGAACCGGCCGTCGGTGATCAGCGCAATGCTCTTGCCCAGCTCCTCGTCGGAAGAGATGGCCTCGGTGGTGTAGAACATCTCCGGCATGCCGCTGCCCTTGGGTCCTTCGTAGCGGATGAACACCGCGTCGCCGGGCCGGATGTCATGGGCCAGCACCGCTGCAATGGCGTCCTCCTCGCAGTCAAAGGGACGGGCCCGCAGAACAGCCTGGTGCATCTCGGCGGGAACCACCGAGTGCTTTACCACCGCGCCTTCCGGTGCCAGATTGCCCCGCAGGATGGCGATGGTCCCCTTGTCGCCGATGGGCTGGTCGTAGGAGCGGATAATGTCCTCGCGCTTCAGCCCTGTCTTTTTCAAATAGGACGCGCAGGTCTCGTAATAATCGCTGTTTTTCAAGTCGTCCAGATTTTCACCCAACGTCTTGCCGGTCACGGTCAGGACGTCCAGGTGCAGGATACCACGCAGCTGCTCCATGATGGCAGGCACACCGCCCGCGTAGTACACATACTCGGAAGGCCAGCGTCCGGCAGGGCGAACATCCAGAATGTAATGTGCGTTTTTGTGAATACGCTCGAAGGTATCCGCGTCGATCTCAATGCCAAACTCATGAGCAATGGCCGGAAGATGCAGAATGGCGTTGGTGGACCCGGAAATGGCCGCGTGCACCATAATGGCGTTTTCAAAGCTCTTTTTGGTCACGATGTCCCGGGCAGTCAGCCCCATCTCGGCCAGCTTCATGGCCTGCCGGCCGGCTTTGCGGGCCACATCCCGCAGGTCCTGGCAGGTGGCCGGCAGCAGCGCCGAGCCGGGCAGCGCCAGACCCAAAGCCTCGCTCATCACCTGCATGGTGCCCGCTGTTCCCATGAAGCTGCACGCCCCGCAGGAGGGACAGGCGTTGTGTTTGTAATAGGTCAGCTGCTCTTCGCTGATCTCGCCCCGCTGGCACATGGCGCTGTAGGCGCCGATCTGCTCCAGCGTGAGCAGGTCCGGACCGGCTTCCATGACGCCGCCCGTGACCACCACCGCCGGCAGATTGGTGCGGCCGATGCCCATCAGCAGGCCCGGCAACCCCTTGTCACAGCTGGCGATGAATACACCCGCATCGAACGGCGTCGCGTTGTTGTGAATTTCCACCATATTGGCGATCATGTCCCGGCTGGCCAGAGAATAGTTGATGCCGTCGTGTCCCTGCGCCTGTCCGTCACAGATATCGGTGGAAAAATAGCGTGCAGCTTTTCCCCCTGCTTCGGCCACGCCCTGGCAGGCCAGGTCCACAAATTCCAGCAGATGTGCGCTTCCCGGATGGCTGTCTCCAAAGGTGCTCTCCACCAGAATTTTCGGTTTATCCAGATCGCTGAGCTTCCAACCCATTCCCAGGCGGAGCGGGTCCATCTCCGGAGCCAGCTTTCTTACTTCTTCACTGCGAAACATATACCGTTCTCTCCTTATCATCTGACATCTGACGTCTTATGTCTTTAGGCTTAGAATATCAATGTCCTCGAAAAATGTCAATGCTCCGTTTAAAAAATTGGTTAATGTCACAAAATCGCCATCCCGTTTTTATGAAAACCACAGAAAAAGCGTTCCACTCAGCGGTCTCCCCTACAAAATATGCCCCGGCGCGTGCGGGAATGCACAAATAAAAAAGACGGTCCTGCGCATAAATGCGCAGGACCGTCTGAAAGTTTGTTTTACACATCGTCGGGGATGGCCTCAATGCTCCGCTTGTTATCCACCAGATGCTGCCACATGGCATCGTAAGCAGCCTGCGGGTCCCGGGCGCGGATGGCGTCCACCACCGCCTGATGGGTTTGAATGGTCTCCATTTTCACCTGCTGCCGGGTGATGTCGATGAACAGGGGAATCGCCTCATTCAAAATGGGGATCAGGTTGGGAATGACACTGTTGCGCGTACAGGTGGCGATCAGGGTGTGCAGCTCCCGGTCTTTTTCGCCGTAGTTCTCCCCTGCATAAATCTGGTCACGGATCTCGTCGCACAGTGCCTGCATCTGATCCACCTCTTCCGGGGTGGCGTTTTGGGCAGCCAGCATGGCGATTTTCGGCTCGATCATGAACCGGATCTCGCACAAATCCAGCCCCAGCTTTTTCTTGCCGGGGATAAACTTCAGTCCCAGGGGATCCGCCGCCACGCCGGTCTGTTCGCACACGAACGTACCGTTTCCCCGATGGATCTCCAGCACGTTCTGGCTGACCAGCAGCTTGATGGCCTCCCGCACGGTGCTGCGGCCCACACCCAGGCGCTGAGCCAGCTCATACTCATTGGGCAGCCGGTCTCCGGGTTTGAAGACGCCGTCCACAATCAGCTTTGTAATTTCATCCGCCGCCAGAACCGGCAGCGGCTTGTTGTTCTGTTTGACTTCCCTGAACAAATAACTTCCTCCCCAAACGCCCTCCAGGCTGCAATGCAGCGTGTTCATTATACAATAAAGAGGCGGCGCACGCAAGGCGCCGCCCGGTTTGTCACGCCGCCAGATCCGCGGTGTGGAAGAACCAGTAGCCGGAGGCAGAATGCCACACCCCGGTCAGATCCGGGCTCTGCATCCAGTAGTCGTTGTAGAAAGCCACCGGTACGAAGGGCATGTCCTCCATGAGAATGTCCTCGGCGGCATGCATGGCTGCAAAGCGCTCCTCCACGTCGGTGGTGGTGCGTGCGGTCTCCATGCAGGCATCGTATTCCGGGTTGGAGTACAGGCCGATGTTGTTGCCGTTTTCCGTGCAGAACAGGTTCAGCAGGCAGGAAGGATCGGCATAATCACAGCTCCAGCCCGCGAAGGTCACGTCAAAGTCGCCGCTGAAGTAGGAATCTACCAGGCTCTGCCACTCGGCTTCCCGCACTTCCACCGTGATGCCCAGCTCACCCCAGGCACTTTGGAGATACTCGGCCAGCACTTTGTTGTAGCCGGAGTCCACGATCAGGTATTCCACCACCGGGAAGCCTTCGCCATTGGGATAGCCCGCGTCCGCCAGCAGCTGCCGGGCTTCCTCCAGATTCGCCTGCGCATCCGCGGGATCGGTGCTGATGTACTCTTCGCCGCCATTGGCGTTGTCCTGGAAGGGAGTGACGCCGTCCGCATCGGGAATACCCGGTCCCACCAGGCTGCCCGCCGCGCTGTAGGTATTCTGCATCAGATTTTCCGCCACATAGCTGCGATCCACCGCCAGGCTGAGGGCCCGGCGCACGTCCGCATTGTCAAAAGGCGCCTTCTGCGTCTGGAACACCAGATAATACAGTCCGGTGTTGGGCTCCATGTGGAAATCCGCGTTCTCCCGCAAAGAGGGAATCTCCTCTGTGGGAACGCTGATCACCAGATCCGCCTCGCCGGTTTCATACGAGGCATACGCGGCGTTCTCGTCCGCGGTCAGAAGGAACTTGAGGCCGTCCAGCTTCACCGAATCCGCATCCCAGTAGTGGGGGTTTTTGGCGTAGGTGATATGGCTGCCGGGCACCCATTCCGTCATGGTAAACGCGCCGTTGGACACGTAAGTGGACGGGTCCAGAGCCCAGGCTTCGCCGGCCTCTTCCACCACGGTTTGGCACACAGGCGCCGAGGCGATCACCGAAACCACCTTGTCAAAATAAGAGCAGGGATATTCCAGTTCCACCACAAAGGTGTTCGCGTCCGGGGCCGAAACGCCCAGCTCGGCGGGGTCCATCTCGCCGTAGGAAATGGGTTCAAAATTTTTCACCGCTTCCAGCACGGTGGCAGCATAAGGCGCAGCGGTATTGGGGTCCGCCATGCGCTGCCAGCTGTACACGTAATCCGCGGCGGTCAAATCGCTGCCGTCGGACCATTTCAGGCCCTGGCGCAGATGGAAGGTCCAAGTCATGCCGTCCTCGGACACTTCCCAGCTCTCCGCCTGGCCGGGAACAATCCGTCCCTCCTGGTCCACACGGGTCAGCGCTTCAAAGGAATGCAGCAGCATTTCGGCGCCGTCCACCGTGCTGTTCAGCGCAGGGTCCAGCGAATCCGGATCCGGGCCGAACTGCACCACCGCCTGCTTTTGTGCCGAAGCAGACGCCTGGGCTTCGGATGAAGGCGCGGACGAGGACGATGCCCCGCCGCAAGCGGTCAGGCTCAGGCTCAGCGCCAGAACTGCCGCGATCCATTTCAGATGATGTTTCATGAGATCCCCCTTGAATTTGATAAAATCCTCCATTTTTATTATACCGAAAACTCCCGTCAATGCAAGAAAAAAAGCCGCCTCGGAACGAGACGGCTTTGAAAGAAGACTTACTCTACGATATCTGCATACTGGAAGTACCAGTAACCGTACGGAGAGTGCCAGCTGCCGACAACTGCGTCGCTCTGCAGCCAGTAGTCGTTGTAATAAGCCAGAGGAATCATGGCCATGTCATTCATCAGAATGTCCTCGGCGGCATGCAGCGCGGTGAAACGCTCGTTCACATCGTTGGTGTTGCGCGCGATGTCCATCTGTGCGTCAAACTCCGCGTTGGAGTACTGACCGTCGTTGTTGCCGTTGCCCGTGTAGAACAGGTCCAGCAGGGAAGAGGGATCGTTGTAGTCGCAGCTCCAGCCGTTGCGGGCGATGTCGAAATCGCCGGCGCGGCGGGTTGCGGTAACGCTCTGCCACTCAGCCACTTTGACTTCCAGCGTGATGCCCAGTTCTGCCCAGGCGCTCTGCAGGTACTCGGCCACCGCCTGATGATAGCCTGCATCGTTGGTCAGATACTCGATCACAGGGAAGCCCTCGCCGTTGGGATAGCCGGCGTCTGCCAGCAGCTGTTTGGCCTCGGCCAGATTCGCCTCAAAGTCCGCGGGATCGGTGCTGATATAGGGCTCGCCGCCGTTGGCTACATCTTCAAAGGGAGTGCTGCCGTCCGCATCGGTGATGCCGGGGCCCACCAGGCTGCCGGCCGGCGTATAAGTGCCCTGCATCACGGTGTTGGCCACATAGTCGCGGTCAATGGCCAGGCTCAGCGCCTTGCGCACATTGGGATCGTTCAGGGGCTCTTTCTGGGTCTGCACGCTCAGATAATAGGTGCCCATGATGGTGTCTACATGGAAGTCAGCGCTGTCCTTCAGGCTGGGGATCTCCTCTGTGGGAACGCTCTTGACCATGTGGGCCTCGCCGGTCTCATAAGCAGAGTAAGCGGCGTTTTCGTCCTCGATCAGCAGGAAGCGGATGCTGTCCAGCTTGATGGAGTCCGCATCCCAGTAGTTGGGGTTCTTGGAATAGACAATGTGGCTGCCGGGCACCCACTCGGTCATGTAGAAGGGACCGTTGGAGACGTAAGTGGAAACATCCACTGCCCAGGCGTCGCCGTTGGCTTCCACGACGTCCTTTTTCACAGGAGCGCCGGAGATGAAGGAAGCGATTTTGTCAAAGTAGGTGCAGGGCTGGCCCAGTTCCACCACAAAGGTCTGCGCATCGGGTGCGGAAACGCCCAGCTCGCTGGGGTCCATGGCACCGGTGGTGATCTCGTTGAAGTTCTTCACCATGCCCAGCAAAGTCTCCGCATAGGGAGCTGCGGTGGCGGGGTCCGCCATACGCTGCCAGCTGTAGACAAAGTCCTCAGCGGTCAGATCGCTGCCGTTGGACCATTTCAGGCCCTGACGCAGATGGAAGGTCCAGGTCATACCGTCTTCCGACACGTCCCAGCTCTCCGCCTGGCCGGGAACGACTTCGTTGTTCTCGTTCAGGTTCAGCAGGGTTTCAAAGGAATGGATCAGCATTTCGCCGCCGTCGATGGTGCTGTTCAGCGCGGGGTCCAGGGTCTCGGGGTCGGGACCAAGGTAGTGTCAAGTATTTTTCGCAAAATGGTTTGCAGGCCCTGGCATGAGAGAAGTCAGCCAGCAATGGAGGCATCCT
>NZ_JBBMFA010000115.1:0-22313 GCF_040096265.1 Ruthenibacterium intestinale | reverse complement strand
CTGTTGTATAATGCGCGATTCTGCCGTTTCAGACGCTGTGTCAAGTCCTTATGGACTGTGGACTTGCTAATTCCAAAGCGCATCGCGGCATTGCGAACAGTAGCTCCGGTCTCTGCGACATACTGCCCCAACGCAACGGCTCTCTCCTCTGGATTCCCTTTCATGCAGGCACACCCCCCAGTAAAAAAATGGTGCTCTTACTCTGCGGCTTATACGTTCCTGGACCAAGCAGCCACAGACGCGTTTACATCTGATAAACTGGCCTTTACGGTACATGGCCCGTTCCTGAATCCTAACTTGGAAGCTGCTGCCCAGGAAAACAGCAATTTCAAATATGATGCCATTCCGATGCCTTCTCAGGTGGCCGGCGGCCCGTACAGTGCTTCCTACGGCAACGAATGGTTAGGAGTTGTGGACAGCGGAGACCAGGGGCGTAATGACGCGGCAGCTGGGTTCCTGATGTATATCACCGATACCGAGCAGATGAAGACGTTCTGCCGTGAGATGGGACGCCCTGTTATGAACAATGAAGCGATGGACGAAATTGCGAACGATCCGGAGTCGCCGTGGCTGTTGGGCGTATGCAACGAGATTGTGAACAATTGTGTGAACCAGGCGGTCCCGTTCCGCTGCGATATGATGTGGGAGACAGGCTGTGCTGATTCTATGTTCGGGCTTTGGGATGGAAGCCTTACAGATGCCAAGGCGGCGGCTGAGGATTCCATTGCAATGATTAATGAAAATGCATAAACCAGTTGCGTAAGCTGTGTGGGTGCGCGGCCCGGCCGCGCGCCCACGGTTATGGCCAGTCTGTGAAAAGCCTCTCGCAGGCTGGCCATAACCGTGGGCTATTCGGACGGGGCCTGGGAAGAATCAGGGAAAAAGGAGAGAGCGCCATGACAAATACAGTCGGAAAACATGTTGCGGGGCAGAATCATATGAAAATTGGAGGCAGGGCTTTCTGGCGTAAGTACGGGAAGCATTATCTGGGCCTTGCGCCGTTTGTTATTTTTTTCGGCGTTTTTATTTTATGGCCGATGCTATATGGACTGGTGATGAGCTTTTTTGATTGGTCCACCAGAACAAATGCGGAAATTTCTTTTGTCGGGCTTGAAAATTTTAAAACCGTGCTTAGTCAGGAAACGCAACAAGGAAAACGGTTTTTGACCTCACTGAAAAACCTGTCACTTTTCGTGGTGCTGGTAGTGCCGCTGAACCTTATTTTTGCCACAGTCATTTCTCTGGTAATCAATCAGTTCCGCGGTCGGATGCACAATTTTCTGCGCGGCGCATTTTTTATGCCATATGTTGCACCGTTCTTTCTGGCTACGGGCGTTTGGCTGTGGTTGATGAGTGCGGATACCGGGCTGGTGGCGGTGCTTCTGGCCAAAATAGGAATTGGCGAAGGTGTTACCTGGCGCCTGACACCGGGATATTTTACAGCGCTTCTGATCATTATTGACCTCTGGCGTGCAATTGGTTTCAATATGATCATTCTGACCGCCGGCATGAAAAATATCCCGAACGATTTATACGAAGCATCCATGATCGATGGTGCCAGCACATTTCAACAGTGGATTCATATCACCATCCCAATGCTGGAGCCGGTGCTGTTTTTTGTGGTCGTGAATTGCTTTATCGGGGCAATTCAAACTTATGACATTCCGTGGGTGCTTTCCAATTCCAGCGCTGTGGGCGTGATTGGCGGAAAGAATGCGTTTGCCAGTTATCCTGTCATGGAAATCGTGGGCAACGTATATTCGGGAAAAGCGGGCAATTTGGGTCGTGCGTGTGCAGAAGGCTTTGTGCTGATGCTTATTATTTTCACCATTACGCTGCTCCAGATTATTTACCGCAATCGCAAGAATAAGGACAATTGAGGGGGCGGTATTATGATGAAGAAAACTTCTCCGGCAGCCAAGATATTCAGCTGGGTATTTGCACTTTTCTGGCTGGTCGTGTGCCTGCTGCCCTTTACGCAGCTGATCAGCGTGACATTTTCAACTGCGGACAGAGGGATTGTTTCTACGTTTTATCCCAATTCGCTGTCCAGTGGCATCGAAAATATCAAGCAGGCGTTGTTGCAAACCAATCTGGCGCCGTCAACTTTTCAGACGCTTATCTATGTGAGTGTGACCATCGTCGGCATGCTGATCGTGTCTTCTCTGGCGGCGTATGAGCTGGCGTGCTTCAAATTCCCGGGACGCGATGTGATTTTTATGCTCATTTTATCGAGCATGATGCTTCCGATGATCACTTACGTCATCCCTCTTTACCGATTTGTGTATAACTTGGGCTGGAGCGATACATTGATTGGTCTCGCAATTCCGTCCATTCCATCCGCATTTGCGGTATTCATTATCAGGCAGTTTTTAGAGAGTATGCCGCATGAACTGATAGAAGCCGGTGAGATAGACGGCGCAGGGCATTTGAAAATATTTCTGCGTGTGGTATTGCCGCTGATGGCCACGCCGTTGCTGACGGTGACAGTCATACAGTTTATGCAGGTGTGGGGTTCCTTTTTGTGGCCGACATTGGTGGCGGGAACCAAATGGAAGCCCGTCAGCGTCTTGGTGGCTGGTCTCCTGGGAGATGGCTCTTGGATTGAAGGCCGCGTAAAAATCGCTGCGATGCTGCTCAGCGGCATTCCGCCGGTAGCTGTATATCTCGTGTTCCAAAAATACATTGTTGAAGGCATAGCCACATCGGGCCTGAAGGGATGAGCCGTTGCCGGAAGATTTTGAAAAGGAGAAATGAATTCATGGGGAATAGGATGTATCATTACTGGAAAAGCCAGCCCGCGGTACTCCGGCAGATCCTTGAACAAAAAAAATCACAGACAGAAGAATTTGTGAAGCTGTTTTGCGCGGTGAAGCCGGATAAACTGTATCTGATTGGCAGCGGCACTTCCCTGAATGCGGAACGTGCTGCCGCAGGATATATGGAAACGATATTGGATGTAGATGTATGTGCAGTCCCCTCTTCACGCGTCCCGAGGCTGCGAGGCGAACGGCCCATGGTCGTGTTTATTTCGCAGGGGGGCTCGTCGACCAACACGCTGCAGGCGATGGAACAGCTTGCCGCCTACCCATCCATCAGCATCACTGGAGAGGCAGAATGCGAGATTCGGCGGCGCAGCAGACATCATATGCTCATTGGTTGTGGAGAAGAACTCGCAGGCCCCAAGACGGTAGGATATACAGCGTCGGTACTTTGTTTTTACATATGTGCGCTGGAGGCTGCCTTAGCTGCCGGGACGATCGGGCTGGAGAAATACAATGCGGAGATCGGCGTGCTGGAGCTTGCCGTGACTCAGATGGAAGAAAATATCCGGCGCACGGAAGCGTGGTTCCAGAGAAATCAGGATGAACTGATGCAGATTCGTAAATATGTCCTGGTCGGATGTGGCAGTGCATTTGCGGCCGCTACAGAAGGATGTTTGAAAATCCTGGAGACAATCAAAGTGCCGTCCATGAGCTTTGAATTCGAAGAATACCTGCATGGACCGATCATTCTGACAGACCGGGAACTGGGCGGGGTGTTCTATATCAGCGACGCGCCCGGAGAGCGGGAGCGCATGATGGAACTGGCACGCTGCCATGCCCATTTTTCACCCTATGCCTATATGGTGACTACGGATGAGTCGATTCAGGGGGAAAAAGTTCTGCATGCTCTGCGCACCGGATATGACCACACGCAGATTTTTGAAGCAGTGCTGCTTCCACAGCTCTTGGCGGCACGGGTACCGGAGCTATTGGGATTGGCTGAGGGGTCGCCGGCATACGATTTGTATACAAAAAACTGTCCCACCAAGTACAATAACGGAAGATAAAGGCAGGGCAAGATGATATGAAATATATCTTAGGCATAGACAGCGGTGGTACGAAATATCTTGTACGGGCTTGTACGCCGGAGGGCGACGTGATTGCGGAGTACGTTGGATTTCCGGCACCGCATTACCGCCTGGAGCGTGAAGAAGTAATTAAACGGATCAATGCAAATATTGATGCATGTTTGGCCGAATTCGAAGGCTCCCGCAAAGAATGCGTTTACCTTGTCTGCGGGACAACAGGCCTGGATACGGATCGGGACCAGCAGGTAGTGGATGATATTTACAAAGGCCTTCCCGGTTTTGTATGTCCGGTATTGTGTGTAAATGATGCACAGGTAGCACAATTTGCCGTCACCGGGGGAGTGGGCGTAGTCGTTATTGCCGGCACCGGTTCCATTGCATTCGGCTGCAATGAAAAAGGGCAGACAGCACGGTGCGGCGGCTGGCCACCCTGCATTTTTGGCGACGAAGGTTCGGGAAGCTGGATCAGTATGCGTGCGTTGAATCATATGAGCCTTTTGATGGATGGGCGGGTCAGGCCGTCTATCCTCAGCGGGAAACTCAACGAAGTGCTGCATCTGGAGCGCAAGGAAGATTTAATCGGCGTGTGCATCGACATTGAACATATGTGCTGGAAAAATCCGGGTCTCGCAATGGTTGTGGACCAAGCGGCCGAGCAGGGGGATCCCTATGCAGTTGAAATACTCAAAGAGGCGGCGCATCATACTTTTTCGCTGGGAGACACGATCGTACAGCAATTGCATTTGGCAGAGCAGCCGGCATTCCGAGTGGGTGCTTGGGGCAGCGCAATTGTGAAGAGCAAGCTTCATTTTCAGTTTTTTAAAGAGCTTTTTACTGAGAAATATGACAATGTTGAGGTGCTCATTGCCCGGGAGGATGCCGCGATGGGAGCGTGCAGGATTGCCCAGGCGCGATTGAAGAACGCAGAATGATCAGCCGAGGTCCCGGTGCTGCGCGTCCAGCGCGGCTGGGACCTTTTTTACAGACTGCGCTGTGTATGAAACAATGAAAAAGAGAGGCATTTTGGATATGAAAAGAAAGATCATTGATTTCCACACTCATCTGGGAGATATTTTTCATGACAGCAGAAATATCGTATTCCATCCGCAACTTCATTTTTCCCCCTACCCGGACCCGTTTGAGGATTTGGCGCGGGATCATTACAGCCGTGCGCTGGTTACGGAAAACCAGGAGGAGCAGAATATCCTGATTGATGCCGGGCAACTGAGGACATGGGAATATGGGAGCCTGGAAGCGACCCAAAAGGCGCTGGATGAGAATCATATCGATTATGCAGTGTCACTGCCTGTTATGCCAAATTCCAGCTTCGAAGAAGCGCTGGCGGCATCGAAGCTGGAGCCGAGACTGATTCCTTTTACAAGTGCGGACTTCAGCCTCCCCATCCCGGAAATGAAGGCCAAGCTGAAAAGGGATATCATGAGGGGGGCAAAAGGGTTAAAACTGCATCCTATTTTGCAAAATGTACCTCTTACAGACGAACGCACTTACGCAGCTGTAGAGGTGTTTGGAGAACTGGGATTGCCGATTACTTCCCATTGCGGGATCAATGATTATTATAAGCCGGGAAGTAAATATCAGGCTCTGGCACCCAAGGAATATGGAGAGTTGCATTATATGCTTGCCTTGATCGAGAGGTATCCGGATTACATCCTCATTCCAGCGCATGCCGGAGGAGATTGCGGCTGGGAGTACGAGGAGTTGGCGCAAGCGGTTCACAAGCACGGTTGGAAAAATGTGTATACAGACACGTCGTTCAAAAGTGCCAAGGTTATGAGGGAACTGGTTGAATTGTTTGGCGAAGATAAGTTGTTGTTTGCAACAGATTATCCCTTCGACGGGATTACACAGTCTGTTATGGCCTGTGAAGAGGCTTTTGCGGAAGATCCTGTTCTTGCGGACAAGGTGTTTTACAGAAACGCAGCGAAGCTGCTTCACTTATGAGGAAAGGAGGATATAAAATGGAATTTACATTGTTGCAGGAAGCCAAGATACTGTACGGTGCAGGAAAAGTGCAGGAGACAGGAGCGCTGATGCGTTGCCTGGGCGTGGATAAGGTTCTGGTAGTCTGCGATGAGGGCGTGAAAAAGGCGGGAATTGTAGAGCGCGTAACAAACAGCCTCACGCAGGCACAGGTGAAGTTCGTGCTTTTTGATAAAGTACAGGCGGACCCGCCCAGCGAAGTCGTGGACAAAGGGGCGGCCTTCTGCAAGGCGGAACAGTGTGGCGCTGTAATAGCGGTTGGCGGGGGAAGCAGCATCGATACGGCAAAGGGAATCAATTTGCTGCGCTGCAATCCGGGAAAAATCATGGATTACGCCGGGCCGAAAGGCGAAATGAAAAAAGCGGGCGGTCTTGTGGCGATTCCCACGACGGCGGGTACAGGAAGCGAATTGTCGGATGGCCTGATCATCACCAGCCCCGAACATGTTAAATGTCCGATTTTGGCGACAAACGCAATGGCAGAGTATATTATTTTGGATCCTTTGCTTACGGTGGGGCTGCCGGCAGGGCTTACGGCTTCTACGGGAATGGATGTTTTGGCGCACTCAGTGGAATCGTACACATCAACGGCGGCATCTGTGCCCACAGACCAGATCAGTGAGGGGAATATCCGTTCAGTTATACAATGGCTACCTCTTGCAGTGTCACATCCGGATGCCTTAAAACCGCGGGAGCATATGGCTGTGGCCAGTATGTTGGGCGGCTGGATGCTCCGATACGGACATACGCATGCGGGGCACTCCGTAGCACATGTCCTAGGTGCCCGGTGCAGCATTCCGCACGGATATGCTTGTGCTTACGCGCTTCCATGGGTTTTGGAGTTTAATGCCCCGGTGCTCCTGGAAAAAACGGTTGCCGTGGGGAAAATGTTCGGATGTTCGTTTACAGGCGACGAAACACCGCAGCAGATCGGCATGGTTGTCCGTCAAGCTGTCACATCCTTCCGGGATGAAATGCTGCAGCTGCGCCCGGTTTCAAGTTTTGTCGAACGGCCAGATAATGGGATGCTGGATAGGATGGCGGCGGAAATTGAAGTGGATTTGTTCCAAGCGTTTAATCCTCGCAGGATGAACAAGGAAGATGCACGGATAATATTGGAAAATATATTTTCATAGGCACATAGTCAAAGGAAAATGCATAAAAAAACAGCAGCCAGATGGATACGGCTGCTGTTTTTTTGAATGCTTAAGCGAAAGAGCAACCTCAGCTAAGTAGAAACGGGAAACAGAATGATATAGTAAGAGACTTTTTTTGGCAGAAAGGAAGTCGCGATTGGCCAAGTATAATAATATTTAGTAAAAGCGAAAGAAACAGAGAGTTTGAGGCACAACATGGAGGTACCAGTATCATACGTACATGACAGCAAGCTGCTTACTGGGGGTGACCAGTTTTTGATTTGGGACCATCCCCTAATTTCCCTGTTTATAGTGCCGTGATTGGTATAACTGACACTCCATTCATTTGTATTTCTAATTTATAGGTTTGGAGTGTCAAGGTTTCTGCCGACTGCAGAAGTCAATGTAGTGATGTGGAATCTCTTTTCTATAGTTTGGAAAATGTAAACGATGCCTTCCGGAAGAACTCATATATTCAGTTTCTTTTGGCCAATATAGATACAAAGAATTTTACAAGGTTTTAGAGAATGGCCGATGACGTGAAAAGTATGCTCCGCATTAGAAATGCGGGCTTCAAAGTCATAAGCCGATAGAAATTCGTGAGGAGGCAGTGGGCATCATTCCTTGATAGCCAAAGTACTTGCGTAGTGAACAGTTTTGCAGACTGAGATTTCCCTCTCTAACGGGTCTGCATCAGGTTACGTCATGTGGTTGGTATCCGGCAGGGAAACAAGAAGTGCATGAACATGACGCCTCAAGAGATAGTTATTGGGGAGACCGCGATTGGTGGTTGCCACAGGCTGAAATAGAAGAATCCGAGCGTCACGCGGAGTTTTAGCCAGTGTTTTATTCCGGCGATGAAGCAGGCAGTACAGTTAAGTCGCAATTGGGATACAGAGGAGTTTTTTTCTAAAAAGTACAGAATGGCTTCCAGTAGATTGAAACGGTTCTCGATAGATAGAGTTGGATTGACTATTGCCTTGTGCTGTATGAGCATTGAACGCGGCACTATAGGTGGACCGAGCTATATGGAATTATCCCATTTTGATGAGCCAAAGTGCTTGGCACTGTTGATATTTTTGCACTACATTCAGTTCAATGACTTTCAGAATATAACAAACGAATCCGATGAGTGCCGGCACTAAGCGTTTTGAAAGCGCGATATTTTGAAGGATATGTACAGTATTCGGCAAAATTAAGGGGTGTATCATCGACAACACAAAACAATATTTGGAAACCATTCAACGCCAAGTTTTTGCAGCGACTGGGCGGTTCCGATTTAATGGTGTTTCTGTTGACTGCATTGCCTGGACTGGTGGCAGTATTGACATTGATCCCCAGTTCGCTGTTTTTAGCTCGAAGCAGGAGCAAAAAAAGAGTAATGAAAGCGTTGTTCTATACGAACAGAGGATTGTTGCTTGTAATTGCAGTGATTCCGTTCCTTCCTGAATCTATACGCCCGTTAATTTTTGTGCTCTTAGTTGGATTTATCAATTTTCCGGATGGGGCTTCTCAAAACGCGATGCAGGGGTATGTTGGCGAATTGTTTGAAGAAAGGGAGCGAGTTGAGGCGCTCTCTCTGCGAATAAAGTTCAGCACCTTTTTTACTCCATTTGTGACGATGCTCACAGGGGCACTTCTCGCACATTTTGAAAATTCCGGCAATGAAATTTTGCGCGTTTATCAAATCATTTTTGTGGTTGCGTTTTTGCTTGGTATGGTGGAAATTTCTGTATTTTCACGTTTCCGCGACCGGGAAATGCCGGCAGATCAAAACAAAGAAGGCGGTGCTGAGTTTTGTGCTGATACGATCAAACAGATTTTTAAAAACCGTAAGTTCGTAAAATATATTATTCTTCTTTTTGTGTTTAACTTCTTTTGGCAGTCAGGCGGTCCGCTCAGCAGCTTGTATATGTTAAATGTTCTTCATGCCAATGAACTTTGGATTGCTTTTTTTTCTATTATCTCGGGGATTGTAGCGCTTTTTACAGCGCCGTTTTGGAATAAGTTGATCTTCCGCATTGGAAATAATCGTTCGTTAATCCTGTTGTCTCTTGTTATGGTATTTAATCTGGGATTGTACCTTTTGGCAAAAGATTGTTATGCGATGTGTG
The DNA here is from genome assembly GCF_040096265.1 of Ruthenibacterium intestinale. Lineage (NCBI taxonomy): Bacteria > Bacillati > Bacillota > Clostridia > Eubacteriales > Oscillospiraceae > Ruthenibacterium > Ruthenibacterium intestinale. The sequence goes on along the minus strand of NZ_JBBMFA010000115.1, from coordinate 13,209 downwards.
CAATTCAATTGGTAAACGGATTGGCTTTAATGGGGAGTGGCGTAGTTATCATTAACGGTGTGTATGAAGTGGCCCCTCGTGATAACAATGGGTTGGTGTATATTGGGGTTTATAATACACTTTATAACATTTCGATGTTTGTGGCGCCGTTCTTTTCCTACTGGATTCTTTCGCATTGGAACCTAACCACCGCAATTGTGATTGTCTCTTTGGGAAGAGCATTTTGCTTTGTCCTTTTTTTACTGACGCTCGGAGGAGAAAAAAAGTTGATTCCAGGAAAGGCGCCCTATTAATTTGCCGAACTTGCAGCTTTTCAAGGAGGATTTTTATGGAATTAGGAACGGCTAAACGCTGCATTACGCCCCAAAAGTCATTGCGACTGAGTGGCTTCTCGTTTCGGAATAAAAAATTTGACGAAGTAAGCCAGGATATTTATTTACGTGTTTATTTTGTAAAGCATTTAAAGCGGCAGCTTGTAATTGTTTATGCGGATTTGCTCGGCTGGGGCGATCCACTGGTGTCGAGATTGCGCACTGAATGCAGCCAGAAGTTTGGATTGCGGGCTCAGGATTTGTTTTTTGTCGCTTCACATAATCATTCCGGGCCGCCGTCCGGATTGGTCGCAACACATGCGGTGGAAGAGCCGGATCCTGCTTATTGTGATTTTTTGATCCAGGAGGTTTTGATTGGAATTGAATCGGCGGAAAAAACTATGGAACCGGTTGACCTTTTCCGCAATGACGGAGTTTGCCCATTTAATATATATCGGCGGAAACCGGAAGGCCCTGGTGCAACTATGCGTCCGAATTATGAGGTCCCGGCGGATCAGAGATTGGCGACGATTTCTTTCCGAAAACGAGACGGGGCGCTGAAAGGTATTTTAATCAGCTATGCGTGTCATGCCAATATTGCTGGTGGAAATACGTTGCATCCTGATTTTCCAGGGATTGCGATGGACTTGATGGATAGACGTTTCCCAGGCTGTGTTTGTTTGTTTTTGCAGGGATTTACGGGCGATATGCGGGCAAATTTTGTTTTGGGTAATGAGTTTTACAGAGGAAGCTATCAGGATGCGGCAGTATTTGGCGAGAGATTCGGAAAACTGTGTGCCAATTTAGCGGAACAGCGTTCTGAAGAAATTCCCCCTTTTCTGTACTCTAATCAGATGAGAAGCAAACTTCCGCTGAAGAATTCTGTGGGACGGGAAGAGTGCCTGAGATTGATAAATCAAGGGTCCTTGTTGGAAAAGGATTGGGCAGAGGTGATTCAGAAAAAAGCCTTCGCTGCTTACGAAACGCTAGATGCAGGGTTAATTGTTTTGGGGGCAGGGATAGAATTTTTTACTCTGAATGCGGAAGTGTCACATTTTTATGCGGAATATGCGCGGACGTTGGTTCCTGATGCGCTTTGTGCTGGTTACGCGAATGGTTTGATCGGGTATTTGTGTACAGAAATGCAGATTCGCCACGGCGGCTATGAACCGAAGGAATCTGCAGTGTATTTCGGCTTGAACGGAACGTATCCGCCTGAAATAGAACAGAAGATTCAAGGTGCGTTGGAAACGCTTTGGCGGAACGCACAAAAAGAGATTGAAAGAGATGGCTTTTCAAAAGAATAAGTAAAGTGTGAGGGTTATGAAAAAAGACATGAATCCAACATCAAAAATGGCAACGCTTTGGGTTTTGATGGCAGGGTGCCTTTGGGGGACCATGGGGATTTTTGTGCGGATCTTTGAGACCATGAACTTGACTTCAATGCAAATGGTACAAATTCGCAGTAGCATAACAGCAGTATTGGGCATTCTGGTTGTGTTGTTGTGGAAACCAAGTATGCTGAAAATACGAGTAAAAGATGCATGGTGTTTTATTGGTACAGGGATTTTCAGCATGGTTTTTTTCAATTTCTGTTACTTTTCAGCTATTCAAAAACTGGATATTTCTGTAGCAGCGGCACTCCTGTATACGGCACCGGTCTTTGTCTGTTTGCTTTCCAACTTTTTGTTTGGAGAGCGTATTACACGCAGGCATGTGGTTTGTATGGGATTGGTTTTGCTGGGATGTGTGCTGGTCAGCAATATTCGCCTGAATGAGACAAACTGGTCGATTATCGGTGTGGTTCTTGGTATAGGTGCGGGTATCGGATATGCGTTTTACAGCGTTTTCTCTCGTTACGCTTTGCAAAAGGGATATCATCCGGTCACGATTATTTTGTATACGTTTATCTTTGCCTGCGTTGGTGGAGCGTTTTTTGTTAATCCAATCTCTTTGGTACCACTGGTCTTGTCTCCCAATACAGGGCTTCTTTGTATTCTATATGCCTTAGCTACAACATTATTGCCATATTTCTTTTACACTACGGGTCTTACCTATTTGGAAAATAGCCGAGCATCGATGCTGGCGGCAATTGAACCGGTGACAGCAGCATTTTTAGGGATTATCTGTTTCAAGGAAATTCCATCTGTTTTGGAATTTGGCGGAATTATTTTGATTTTGGTGGGAATCAAAATTTTGAACGCTGCCAAAACAGAAAGTTCTTCTTCATAAGGATTTAGACGTTTATGCTCAAGGTATATACATTGCCTCAAATTTCAAATAGGACAGAAAATAAATATGCGGAGATTCTGTCGTGCATTTTGGATCTCGGTGAACTTTTATTGATCAGCGGCGCGGAAGTAATGCGCGTAGAAGATACAATTATACGATTGTGTATGGTTTATGGTTTCACGAAAGTAGAGGTATTTACCATTATATCCAGTATTGTTCTGACGGTTCAAAATGGGGAAGGTGATACGCTAACACAAACCAGGCGGATTTATGCACGCGATACGAATCTGGGGCGTGTGGAACAAGTGAATGCCCTTTCCAGACACATTTGTGCTAACCCGGTTTCATTGAAAACTTTTCAGCAGGAGATAAAAAGAATTCGGGATCAAAAGGCGTACTCATCAGTTTCAAAATGTTTGATGTATGCAGTCGTATCGGCGGCTTTTTCGCTCTTTTTCGGCGGAAATTTTGTGGATTCGATAACGGCAGCACTGTCGGGAATACTGATGTTTGAAATGTTTTGCCTTTGCCAGCATTTGTATATAAACGGCGCTTTGAAAAATTTGTTGGTAAGTATTTTGACTGCATTGGCGGTACTGGGCATGGTGAATCTGGGCTTGGGAGAGCATCCGGATAAAATTATCATAGGAAATATTATGCTTCTTATTCCTGGGCTTGCTTTGACAACCTCGCTGAAGGATATGCTCCATGGAGATACACTTTCAGGGCTGTTGGGATTATATGAGGCGGTATTGAAAGCTTTAATCGTTGCGATGGGGTTCGCGGTCGTGATTATACTGGCGGGAAAGTAGAAATGAACACAGCTGTTTTGCAAATTGTTATGGCTGGAATTGGAGCGATGGGATTCTCAGTTTTATTCAATATTCGTGGATACAAAGTCGTTTTATGCAGTATCGGAGGAGCGCTGGCGTGGAGCGTGTATTTGATCTGTGTGGAGAATGGTATGGAAATTTTTACAGCGCTATTCGTGGCGGCTATTGCTGCCGCTGCCAGCAGTGAATTACTGGCAAGAGTAGTAAAGGCACCGGTCCTTCTGTTTCTGGTGCCCATTTTGATCCCACTGATTCCGGGCAGTGACCTCTATTATATGATGAGTTTTTTTGTGCTGGAGAAATATCGGGATTTCGGTTGGTATGTGCAACGGGTTCTCGTTGAGGCAGGGGCAATTGCGCTGGGAATCATTTGTGTTGAATCATTTGTGAATGTACTGTTGAGTTTGTGCGCCATGTGGATGAAAAAAGAACGCTGAAAGGTGTTTGAATTTTGTACAGAGAGGAAGGATTTATTTGATCGGTCAGTTTGAAGATTGCTATGCGAAGTTTAAAGACGGAAAGCTTTTACTTGGGAACAAACGGCTGGAGCGCTGCTATTATTTTCAAGATGGAAAGATTATTGCCGGTTCTTTGTGGGATAAAAGAAATCAGTCATGTGCGTTGCTGGATTCTGAAAGGCCGTTTGTCCTTCCATATGGTGAATTTGAAAATCTGTTAATTCATTGTGAGACAGAAGATGCCAATGGCTTAAGCAGTTCGTCTTTGGGGATCACTGTGAAGATGGAAAATGATTTTGCAACGCAGATTTATCATGTGGAGATATTCCCGGATATGCCTTTTGTGTCTACACGTTTTTCAGTTCTTCGAAAAACTTCTCATGAAACAGAAAAATCAGAAAAATACGATCTGATCGAATGTGTCAAATTGCCGACGATCCATTACAATATAAAAGTAATGGAGCTGTTTGATAAGGATGATTTTTGTGATACGCTGATTCGTATAGTAGAAGATTCACCCTACCCGAATCGATACGCAGGTTATCGGGGAGATATCTTTGTCGTCGAACCCACAGGGGAATCCCAGGCGGTGCTCATCGCGAAAGATTCTCCGGTTGGAACTTCGCATTTGAATCGGCCAGTGCATGACTTGGCGGTTACAAGCGGTGAATTTGAGGTGTATGGCAGTGGCGTTGACTTTTCAAATTTACCGGTAAATGAAGAAGTTGAATATTATGGTGTAACCGTAGGAATTGGCGACAAAGAAAAACTTGTGACAGAATATCGGCGGCTTTTGTCTCTTCGTAAAAAGGGCGAAGGCAGGTTGTTTGTCATGGCAAACACATGGGGAGATAATAACTGCGAAAAAGCACTTTGCGAAGAGTTTCTTAAAGCAGAGCTGGATGCCGCTGCAGATATCGGTGCGGATGTGGTTCAAATCGATGACGGTTGGGAGAAGGGAATCATTACGGATCCGAATCGTTATATGGAACATATTTTTGAAGGTTTTCACCGGGCGTCTTCTGAGTACTGGACAGTGGATTTGAAACGTTTCCCGCATGGCCTTGAGCCGATTGTGGAGCATGCAAAAAAATGCGGTGTCAGGCTCGGTCTTTGGTTTTCGCCAGATTCTTACGGAGATTTTGAAAATTGGGAAACAGACGTTAAAATTCTTAAGGATTTTCAGAAAAAATTTGGAATTCGGTATTTTAAACTGGATGCTGTGATGTTGCGCTCCAAAACAGGCGATCGAAATTTTTCTGCTATGGTAGAAGAACTTAGCCAGTCGGGGGCATGTCTGCAGTTGGATGTAACAGCAGGCGATCGATTTGGATACCATTACAAGGTGCAATATGGGGTGTTGTTTATTGAAAATCGGTATACGGATAACGATACCTACTTTCCTTATCGCACGTTAAGAAATCTTTGGATGCTGTCGCAGGTGATACCGTCCAGATTTTTGCAATTTGAAATAGCCAATCCAAGACGGAATGTGGAACGCTATGGCGATGACCCCTTCGCCCCGAATCGGTATGATATGGATTATCTTTTTGCATCGGTTATGGTAGCAAATCCTCTGCTGTGGTGTGAATTAAGCCATTTAGAAAAAGTAGATGCAGAAACTCTTCGAAAAATTATTTGTGTATGGCGTTCTCACAGCCAAGCGTTGTATCAAGCTGACGTTACTCCGATTGGAGAGAGTCCCAATGGGAAGAGTCATACAGGTTTTTGGGCCTGCAACGGTTCGGATGGGTATTTTGTGTTTTTACGGGAAAACAATGATGAGGCGGAATACGAATACAAAATTCCGACATTGGCAGGTAAGAAACTACAGATAGAAACACTCGCCTCAAATGGAGAAAGTGGTATTGAACAGCTTGGGGGGGCGCAAAATAAAATAGCAGTTCACTTTGCAAAGTGTAATCAGTATGTATTTGCAAAGTATAAAGTTGTGGATCCGTGCTGAGATGAAGAAATAATTTTTGACAGATGTTTATCTGGAATCAACAAGGAGCACTACTCTCTCTTGTTGAACTATGGAGCTTCAGTTGATTTGCTGTTCTGCGAGGATGTTTCCGATGAAGTGCTAAAAAACTAATTGGTAATAATAAATTTGATTTTGGAACTTTGAAAATATTTTGTTGGGCAGAAAAGAATATCGATCCTTTATTTCGTCTTCTGTATCTTCAATGATGCAGAGAGTGGTTGGTGCATGGTTGCGAATAACATTGTGGGTTCACCACAAATATTATTTATTGCGCTGTAATTTTTGTTCGAATTGGCATAATAAAAGAAAAATTGGAAGACTTTCAAAAAGCACGATCAACCGTCGAGATGGCGTTATTGAAAAATGAGAGTGGTTGCGAATTTCGACGGATCTGCCGAAGTAATAAAAATCCCCTGCTTTACAAGGGGGGGGATTTTTGTTTTTATGTGTAGGACGGAAATTTTGCGGAATTCATGCTGAAAACACAATGTTATAATATAATGAAACATATTGAGAATGAAAAATGGCCCAAAAGAACAAAATCATTAGCGAAACATATAAAATTGATGCTAAATATTCATTTTTTTTGACAAAAATATAATTTAGGGGTTGATTTATTTTAAAAAATGATATATTGTAATTACAAAGTAAAACATATTGTACTTATAAAATATAATATTTTGTCGGCACAAAGACTTGCGTGTGATGATGAAAACTCGGTGTCTGCTTTAAAAAGAACGAGAACGACAGTGCGGTGCAGAATCTGCAGACAAAGATGAAATGTTTTAGATGGAAGCTGTGTGCGAAGATACAAAGTAGATATAAGTATAAGTGGTTTACTAAAACGCGAAACGAGGAGTTTCAAAAGTTCGAAATTGTGCAACAAGAGAGGAGTATGAATTATGAAAAAAATCCTGGCAGCGGTGCTTGCTTTCACGATGGCACTGTCTTTGGTTGCTTGTGGCGGTGGTACCGAATCCGGTGGTGCGGAAGGGACGAAAGAAAAAATCACGGTTTGGCACATCCAGCCTGAGGACACAGACGAAACTTCTTATCATCAAAGACTTCTGAAATGGGCAGAAGAATTCAATGCGGAACACACTGATATTGAAGTGGAGGTTTCCGGTGCCAAATCCATTGACGTTATCCTGACGACAATTGCGGGCGGCGACACTCCTGATATTTTTGAGAACAACTGGAACATGGCTCCTTCGTGGGCGGATAAGGGCGCGTTGCTGGATTTGACGGACTACGTCAACAATGACACCGAATGGAACAAAGATGACTTCTTTGATGCAGCATGGGAACTTTGCACCTACAACGATCGGATTTACAGTGTTCCCCGTTTGGCTTCTACAACGGTTATGACTTATCGGCCTGACCTGCTGGCGGAAGCAGGTTGGGATCATTTCCCCAAAGATACGGACGAACTGCTGCAGTGTGCCATTGACTGCACGAAAGTCGATGAGGATGGCACTATCGTGCAGATGGGCTTTATCCCCGATTACTACTGGCTGGATAACGTTCTGTGGCCTGCAGCTTTTGGAGCAACATGGATGGACGGCGATCAGCCGAACTTCAACAACGAGCGGATCATCGCTGCTTATGAATTCCAGAAAAAGATTTTTGATGAATTTGGCTATGACAACGTACGGCGTTTTGTAGATACTTTTGGACACTATGCGACCACAGAAGATCCTCTTTTCAAAGGCAAAGTTGCTATGCACTGGGCACCTTGTGAGAACCTGGACGAAATGAGCGAGTATGGCCAGGGCATTGATTGGGAACTGGCTCCGATGCCGGTGGCTCCGGACGGCCAGGGCGGTCAGATGCTGTCCTGCGGCGTATGGGAAGTCAATGCCAAAACCAAAAACCCGGATGCAGCTTGGGAAGTTCTGTCTTCTTTGACCAGTGCCGAAACGCAGAAAAATCTTTCTGAAGGCGATTTCAACAACGGTGCTTATTATTCCCGCAAGAGTGCTTTGGAATATGTTGTAGATGAGCTGGACGTGGACACTGCTGTGAAAGAGACTGCCAGCATCTTCTTGAATCAGGATTTGTATCACTTCCCCATGCTGAGCTATACAAATGAATATCTTGACGCCATCAACACGGAAATGGTTCAGGCTTTAATGGGTAACACAACGGTGGAAGAGGCAGCCGCAAGGGTTCAGGAACAGATGGAAGAGATTGCAAATAATAGTTAAAAGGTGCTTGTCATCTTCTGATTTGAAACAATCTTCTAAATTTTTCCGGAGGCATGAGGTGGGCAACTCACCTCCGCCTCCGGATTTTTATATCTCATAACGACCTTTTATGAAGAATGGAATTAAAAGGAGATGTTATCTATGGAGAATTTGGGGAAAACGAAAGTTAAACGAAAATGGTCCAGATCGGAGCGGCGCTTCTTCTGGACGGGTTTGCTTTTTGTTTCTCCTTGGCTGATTGGCTTTTTGGCATTTAACATTTATCCAATTTGCTCGGCGATTTATTATAGTTTTACAGACTTCAGCGTTTTCAGCGCCCCCAATTGGATCGGCCTGAAAAACTACATTGATCTGATGCACGATGATCTGTTCTGGCAATCGCTTGGAAACACGGTGTATATGTGCCTGGTTGGCCTGCCGCTCAATTTAATTGCCGCCCTGGGCCTGGCGATGCTCCTTCACCAAAAGTTGAAGGGCCGTCCGGTATTCCGCACAATCTTTTATTTGCCTACGGTTGTCCCTGTTGTAGCAAGCGTCATGCTGTTTATGTGGATCCTGAATCCGGAATACGGCCTGATTAATATGTTCCTCGGTCTGTTCGGGATTACCGGACCGTCCTGGCTTTCTGACCCGCGCTACACCAAGCTGGCGCTGGTGATGATGGACATCTGGCGGTGCGGCGGTACGATGATTATTTTCCTGTCTGCGTTGGAAAGCGTTCCCCAGACTTTCTACGAAGCGGCCGATATAGACGGTGCGAATGCATGGACCAAATTCCGCAAAATCACAGTACCGTGCATTGCGCCGACCATTCAGTTCAACCTGATCATCGGCCTGATTAATACCTTCCAATATTTCACGCAGGCGTTGGTTTTGGGCAGGCTTTCTCCGTCCTATGTCACGTCGTTTGGCGGCCCGGAAAATTCGGTGATGTTCTATTCGCTGTACCTCTATACCAAAGGCTTTGCCAATTTGCGTATGGGCTATGCCAGCGCCATGGCGCTGATCCTGTTTGTAGTTGTCATGATTGTATCGTTCTTTACGCTGCGCTTTAGGTCAGTTTACAAGGAACTACACGCAGACCGTGAAACGGGCTGCTGACAACAAACGGCGCTATGCTCCCGGCTGGGTGCATAGCACCTGTTTGTTGCGGGGGTTTCCAAAGGGGGCAGCGCCCCATTTGGCACACGACTTTGCGGAGCAAAGTGTAGTGTGTTATACGCTCTGTCGGCGTTGCCCTGAAAATACCGTTGCCGCCGGGGAGGGCAAGGGCATTTGACGCGGCAGGAAAGCAGGGCTTTGTTTGGGGCTGGTAAGCCGGAAACAAAGGGCTGATTTCAGCAGCAGACAGGGCGTATTATGAAAGCCCCCGTCCCTCGTCCTCCGCCCCCGGCCTATGGGACAAAAAGTCCCAAAGCTCTGGACACCGTGACCAGATGTGTGGCCACACTCCGGGAAAAGTAGCAGGACGGCAGGAAACCGTCAAGGCTGAAATGAATGGGCTGACGCCCGGCCTTGACCGTTCCCCGCCGCCCCGCTGGATGGGTGGACAAGGTGGCCAATCCCTAAAAGTGTTTGGCCGCACTCGTTCATTTTGGGGCCTTTCTTCTCCCAAAATTGAAATGGGCGGGAAAGCCCTAAAATGGCTTTCCCGCCTTGATTACCCATTAGCAAAGACGGGCGAGACTGTCAACGGCGGCGCTGAAAGCGCCGTTCATCTTGACCGTTGACTGGCTCGCCTGGCTTTGCTACTGCCCGTAAGAGATGGAAAAACAAGATGGAAAACAAGGTTAAAAATGGTTGACAAGTCTATCGGATGTGTGTTATACTGTGCGACAGTTTGAGATTGGAAGGAGGCTTACGTGTGTTAATTTGTGTACGCTAATAAGCAATAAAAAGTAGAAGTACCTTTCCACATGATGGTGGGCTTTTTTTGCGTGCGTATGCAAAGGAACACGTAGGTTTGACACGAGCAGTCTTTGAACTGTATCGTGGTGTTTTTTCGTGCTTTGTTGTTATGCAGGCGTCTGCCCTCTCTGTGGGACAACGCCTGCTTTTTATTGCAGAAACAAAGGAACAATGCAATAAAAAAGGAGGTTCGCATTATGACCCAAAACAACAATTCATGGAGAAAAACTTATTTTACACTTCTTGCCGGACAAGCAATATCCTTTATTAGCAGCGGTATTTTGCAAATGGCCATTATCTTTTATTTGGTTGCGAAAACTAATTCTGCAATCATATTGACGGCGGCAACACTGATTGGATTTTTGCCGCAAGCCTGTTTAGGCCCGTTTGCAGGTGCTTTTGTTGACCGGCACAGCCGTAAAAGCGTAATGATTGGTGCGGATTTGATAATTGCCGCCGCTGGCGGTATTCTGGCGCTGGTGGCGTTTTACATGGAATTGCCCGTATGGTCTATTATGGTTGTCCTGTTAATCCGAAGTGCGGGAACTGCTTTTCATTCTCCAGCATTCAGCGCAGCAACACCTATGATTGTGCCAAAAGAGGAACTTACAAAATGCGCTGGTTACACGCAGACCATGCAAGCAGTAAGTGCGATTATCAGTCCAGCTGCCGCAGCGTTTTTATATGCTGTTTGGCCTCTTAATGCAATTATATTGTTAGATATTGTGGGTGCAATCCTTGCCTGTGTGACTGTTGCGATTTCGTCCATACCAACGCCTGAACTATGTCCAGAAACGAAAAGACAACAGTTTTTACAGGATATGAAAGAGGGGTATGTGGTATTAAAGCAAAACAGGGGCCTCTTTGCTCTGCTCTGGATTGGTGTAATTTATATGTTCTTTTATATGCCAATCAGTACGCTTTTTCCTCTCATCTGTATGTCATACTTCAAAGGAACACCGGCCCATGCCTCTGCCGCTGAAATTGCTTTTGCGGTTGGTATGCTGCTTGGCGGAGTCATTCTGAGCATTTGGGGCGGTTTTAAGAAACGGCGGTACACCATCGGTCTTTCCGTTCTCCTGATGGGCGTTAGCAATATGCTCTCCGGGCTTTTGCCGCCAGACGCATTTCTTGTCTTTGTTGTGTGCTGTACTGTTATGGGAATTTCCGCTCCATTTTACGGTGTGCAAAATGCGATTTTTCAAGAAACGGTCAAACCAGAATATCTGGGGAGAGTTTTTTCTCTACTGACAAGCGCCGCTTCCCTCGCCATGCCGTTTGGCCTTGTCATTTCCGGGCCTCTGGCGGAGCGGCTGGGAGTTGAGAAATGGTTTGTCATTTGCGGAATTGGCATTATCATCGTTGCGCTTGCCGTATTTTTACTACCCGGTTTGAGAGAGATTGACAATACGCAATAATCAACTGCACCTTTTTCTATTACTAAACAAAATGCCTGGATGGTGGTTCTGAAAAACCAGAACCGCCGTTCAGGCATTTTTTATCTTCGTCCTCTCTGCGGTTTTGGATTCTTCAGCAAGTCGGATTTTTCCGCAATCTTTTTCAGCCACTTCCGTTCTTCTACTGACAGCTTCCTAAAATTCAGCTTGAGCCGTTTGCAGATAAACGCCAAGTACGCTTGTTCCGTGTCGCTGTCCTGGCTGACGATTTCACCAGCAGTTTCCAGCATTTCTTTTAGCGGGTTATCCTCTGGGACGCTGAAAAAATCGTCCTTGTGTGTTTCCCGCAGAGCAAGGGCAATCCCGTTTATGTCCCGTTGTATCACATAGCGGCAAAACTCGTCCTCATCAATATGGGCGGTGATAAGCTGTCTTAACTGCGTATCACTCATGCCAGGATTATGCTTTTTTATAACAGTTGCGCTCATCGTGTCCACTATGGCGTTTGCACCCTGCGCCTGTTTCAGTGCCGTTCCGTTCACATAGATTTCAAGGTCAGCCATCAGCCGGGGGAAATCCGGGTGCGCCGCCAGCTCACACAGCAGGGTATTGTCTATCCTCCCGCTTTTCAGCAGGTCAATCATTTCATCACTCAAACGCAGGTCTGCAAGATCGGCGTTTGGGTGATTTTTCATTTCAGACAGCCCCAGCAGATAATCAGCGGTCACACCGTAAAACTTCGCCAGCCGGATAAGGGCATAGTGGCTGATGTCCTTGAAGTCTTCCGTTTCGTAACTGCCCAGCGCAGACTTGGAAAGCCCGGTCTGCTCCGCAAGCTGCCCCAGCGTCAAGCCACGCTCCACACGTAGGTCTTTTAATCGCTCTTGTATGGATAAAGACATATTCACCCTCCTTGCTAGCTCAACGAAAGAGAAGCCGTTATGCTATGTACTATGCTCATAGCATAACGGCATAGGCATTTACAGTTTTATTTTACCATTTGCTACATCTTCACGAAATTTATCAACAAGCTTCGCTGTCAGCTTGGATTTACCGTAGTGTTCAAGTACAAAAGTACGATAACTTTTTCCATCTACAAGCACATCACTTTTTCTGGTCAACAACCAATTTCCGTTACCTCCTCCCTGTTCTCTAATATTCCAGTCTTTCCCATATCTTTTATAGATTTCATCTTTTTTACCTTGAACAGACATTGATTCGCTTGGAATATAAACAATTTGCATAATAGCTCCTCCTTTATTTTGTGCAAGAAGACCAGAAACCTGAATTTGTCTTTTATCTTTTTTTGATTATATCACAAATCCGAGAGCGTGGAAATAGGGAGTTTTTCAGGCTGATTTCCTACCTCTTGGATATACGGCACAGGCGGTCAAAAAGGTGTAGACTTGGGATAGTTCATCGATGGACAAGCACCTTGGAAACAGAACACGCCAAAGAAAACGGAGGGACGCATGAGCAAAAGACCCTATCAACACCTGCCGCCGCTGGAACACAGGCCGGACGGCTCCCCCTACCGCATAACCCCGCCCCAGAAGAGACGAGCCAGCGGCCTGATACGCCGGGAGTGCTGCAACTGCGAGGACGGAAACTGCCTTGCGCTGGACGATGGCGACACCTGCGCCTGTCCGCAGATGATTTCGTTCTCCGTCTGCTGCAAGTGGTTCCGCTGGGCGGTCTTGCCGCTGGACAGGACGCTGGAAGCGGAGATTTACCGGGACAGGGACTTGAAACGCTGTGCGGAGTGCGGCGGTGTGTTCGTCCCGAAGTCCAACCGGGGCAAATACTGCCCGGACTGCGCCGCCAGAGTTCACAGGCGGCAGAAAACAGAAAGTGAACGGAAAAGGAGGTCTGCTGT
>NZ_JBBMFA010000114.1:0-21724 GCF_040096265.1 Ruthenibacterium intestinale | reverse complement strand
ACAGCAGACCTCCTTTTCCGTTCACTTTCTGTTTTCTGCCGCCTGTGAACTCTGGCGGCGCAGTCCGGGCAGTATTTAGCCCGGTTGGATTTGGGGACGAACACGCCGCCGCAAACCGCACAGCGTTTCATGTCCTTATCCCGGAAAATCTCCGCTTTCAGCGTCCCGTCCAGCGGCAAGACCGCCCAGCGGAACCACTTACAGCAGACCGAGAAAGAAACCGTCTGCGGGCAGGTGCAGGCGTCCCCATCGTCAAGGACAATGCAGTTGCCGTCCTCACAGCAACAGCACTCCCGGCGTATCAGGCTGGCCGCCTGTTTCTTCTGCGCCGGTGTCATGCGGTAAAGGGAACCGTCCGGCCTGCGTTCCAGCGGCGGCAAGTCTTTATAGGGGTTATCTCTCATGCGTTCCCTCCATTTTGCTTTCCATTGCCGTTCTCCCCGAAAAGGTTTCCTGCCTCGTCGTCGCAAGCTGCGTATCGCTCGTTTCGCCGCAAGCGGCAAAACTCACTCGCTCCGCTGCTCCTCCTCTCCCCACAAAGCCATGCGGCTTTGCGGGGGCCCCGACAATAGCGGCGTATTCCGGCGTTGGCACGCTCCCCGCAGCTTCGGGACGTTTTGTCCCGAAGTGACCTCTGGACAAAGTGTCCAAAAGTCCGGCTCCTGGCGGTGCTTCCCCAGCCGTGGTATTCTCTTTTCGGACGGTCATTCTGTTTTCAAGGTGCTGTCCATCGATGAACTACCCTAAGTCTACACGAAAAAAATGCAAATCCCGGCTTTTTGCGAGAATTGCATTTTGATGAAGTTTACACTTTGGAAATTGCATTTTTGCAATTATCTTGTATAATGGAAGTATGCGGAGGAGGTGCGTGTCTATGGCTTTACCCGGAACACCCGGACAGCGGATTTCCGATTTATGCAACGGGAACCACATCACACAAAAGGAACTTGCGGAGAAGATAGGCGTTTCCGCTTCCCAATTGAGCCGCATTGTCAGCGGCGAAACAAGAACGGTAAGCAGTGATATTCTCATAGGTGTGGCAAAGGAATTTAAGGTATCGACAGACTACATACTGGGCTTGTCTACCGTGAGCGTCCGTAAAAGTTACGATATTTCTGAATTAGGCTTGTCAGAGGGGGCCGTGAGGGGGCTTGTGACGGGTGCTGTTGATGTGCAAATCCTCAACCGTCTGTTGGAACACAGGAATTTTCCCAAGCTGATAGATTTGATACGGATTTATTTTCAGGATACGGCGGCAAAGGGCATAACAGCAAGAAACCAGCTTATCGAGATGGCAACGGCTTCCCTGTCCGACCTGATGAAAGAACACCCGGAACACCGGGCAGAAGCGAAGCAGGATTTACAGCTTTTGAACGCCCAAAAGATGGGGGAACATGAAGCGGAGATTGAAAAAATCAAAAATGTGTTCCTGGCTATCCTGCGGGACATTAAGAAAGACATAGACAACGGGGAACAGCCGGGAGAAGCTGTGACCGCCGCTATGTTCCAAGCCATGCGGGACGCACTGGCGGAACAGAAACAAAAACCGCTTTCCATTGACGATGTAACGGCGATGATAGCCGGACAGATTGGACAGCTTGCGCCGATGGACGAGGAAACCGCCGACCTGTTTCAGCGGTTAGTAAAGAAAATGATTGAACAGGCAGAGAAATAAATGTAGGAGAATATTAGAAAATGGGAAAAAGCAACTCGTACTATATGCAGCTTCATGTAGAAGCACTGTTTACAATGAATGAAAAGAACGAACTTATGACTATAAGGGAACCATGGGACTCCACTTCACAGCCGGCTCCCCGCTTCTATTTGACAAGACCACTTTACGAAAAACCACATACTTATTTTCGTGCTGACGTACCGAAAGAATTATGATATAATGAGTTATCAACAAATCAAAATTTGTGGAGGTAAAATATAGATGAATCAAGGAAGAATTATTGTGATTACAGGCTCACCGGGGACAGGAAAAACAACAACTGCGTCAATTGTCGCAAAGGAATCAGATATGGATAAATCAGTGCATATGCACACCGATGACTTTTTTCATTACTTAAGCAAAGGCGCAATACCACCACATTTGCCAGAATCCAACGAGCAAAATCTGGTTGTCATTGAAGCCTTTTTAGAAGCTGCAAAGCGATATGCTCGTGGCGGATATGATGTAATTGTAGATGGGATTGTCGGGCCATGGTTTTTGGAGCCATGGAAAGCTCTTGTTCGGGAACATTATGAGGTGCATTATATTATTTTAAGGGCAAGTAAGGAAGAAACCTTAAAGCGGGCTGTTGAACGCTCAAAGTTAGACCGAAAAACAAATATCGAATTGGTAGAAACAATGTGGGAGCAATTTTGCAATCTGGGAATATATGAATCGAATGTTGTAGATACGACCAATTATTCCATTCAAGAAACTGTTTCCGCAGTACAAGAAAAAATCGCAAGTAGGGCAGCATTGTTGTCTTAGATTGTTTTGGTGCAATTCCCATTTATCGAGCAGATGAAGTTGGGGAGCCGCCTGGAGGCGGCGGTGCCGAAGGATAAAATAGGAGATGTTAAGGTTATGAATAATGAATACGATAATGAGAAGTTTTTTGAAGAATATGCAAAGATGTCCCGCAGTAAAGAGGGGTTAAAAGCTGCTGGTGAATGGCATCAATTAAAACCTTTGTTTCCTTCGTTAGAAGGAAAATCTGTTCTTGACTTGGGGTGCGGATATGGCTGGCACTGCAAGTTCGCAGAAGAACAAGGAGCTACAAAAATATTAGGGATCGATTTAAGTAAGAAAATGATTGAGGAAGCCCAAAAGCGCAATTCAGGAAATCAAATTGAATATCGTATTAGCGGATTAGAGGAATATGACTATCCAGAAAATGAATGGGATTGTGTTATATCTAATTTAGCTCTGCACTATATAGAGGACATAGTGGAAATATTTCAAAAAGTGTATAGGACATTAAAACCAGGTGGAATTTTTCTTTTTAATATCGAACACCCTGTTTTTACCGCAGGAGTTGGGCAGGATTGGATTTATACAGATGATGGGAAACCGCAATATTGGGCGATTGATAATTACTTTATAACAGGAGAACGAAATACACATTTTTTAGGATGTGATGTAGTAAAACAACATCACACACTTACACAGATTATAATGGGATTGCTGAACAATGGGTTTGAGCTTAAAGTTGTAGAGGAAGCAGAACCGCCTAAAGAGATGATGGATATTCCGGGTATGGAAGATGAACTTCGCCGCCCGATGATGTTACTTGTAAAGGCGATAGCGAAAAAATAATATCTCTATTAGGAAAACTGATATACCCCAATTTAGAGAATGGCATAGTAATTCCTAGTGATAAAGAGAAAATGATTGCACTGGCAAATAAATACATTGAAAAAGAAAATGTAGATGCACTCATTCTCGCCTGTACGGAGCTGCCACTTGCCATAAAGCCCGAAGATGTTAATGTGCCAATCGTGAATACAACCCAAGTACATATCAATGCAATTTACCAATATGCAATTCGATAAAAATAGCAAAGCCAGCCGAGCCAGTCAACGGTCAAGATGAACGGCGCATTTCATGCGCCGCCGTTGACAGCCCCGCCCGTCTTTGCTAAAGGGTAATCAAGGCGGGAAAGCCCTAAAATGGCTTCACACCTATTTCAATAATTGGAGGAGATAAAAATGAGATCAGAAAAGGAAGTTTATGATATTGTTTTGAATTTTGCAAAAACAGACAAACGCATTCGCATGGTTACTTTGGAAGGATCTAGAACAAATACAAATATTCCGCCTGATGATTTTCAGGATTTTGATATTACTTTTTTTGTTACGGATATGGACAGCTTCACAAGTGATGATAAATGGCTAGATATATTTGGTGAAAGGTTGATTCTGCAAAAGCCGGAAGATATGGAATTATTTCCAGCTGTAGAAAAGGGATTTTCATATTTAATGCTGTTTACTGATGATGTTAAGATAGATTTAACTTTGCTGCCGCTGGAACTGATAGACGAGTATTTTACATGGGATAAACTGGTAAAGTTACTGTTGGATAAAGACAACCGTATCGTAAAGCCGCCAATACCAACGGATATAGACTACCACTTGCAGAAGCCTACTCAAAGAATGTTTGACGATTGCTGTAATGAATTTTGGAATACTACAACATATGTAGTAAAGGGCTTATGCCGCAAAGAAATTCTTTTTGCTATTGACCATATGAATGATATAGTACGAAAAGAATTGCTTCGCATGATTTCCTGGCTGATTGGTATCAAACAGGGATTTCATTTCAGTTTGGGAAAAAACTATAAATTTATGAAGCAATATGTCCCAGAGGAATTGTGGGAACGACTTATGTCTACTTATAATATGGATTCCTATCCCCATATGTGGGAATCCTTTGAACAATGTATGGCATTGTTCCGGGAGGTTTCGTCAGAAGTGGCATGCCAGTTGGATTACCAGTATCCACTATATGATGAAAAAATCAGTAATTATGTGATTCGGCAAAAGAAAAAATATGGCATTGAAGATGATAACAAATAAAATTTTTTCAATCGAAAAAATTTATTTTGATTATTCAATTTTGAAAAACTGAATACCTCAAAATCAGAAAGAGCGCGGCCAAGCACTTTGAGGGATTGGCCGCCTTGTCCACCCATCCAGCGGGGCGGCGGGCGGCGGTCAAGGCCGGGTGTAACCCCGTTCATTTCAGCCTTGACGGTTGCCCGCTGTCCTGCTACTTTTCCGGGAGTGTGGCCACAACTTCGGGACACTTTGTCCACAAGTCGGAGCGTAGGACGAGGGACGGGGGCTTTCATATACGCCCTGTCTGCTGATGAAACCAGACCTGCGCTTGCGGCTCCACGCCACGCAAGCACAGCCCTGTTTTCTTGCCGCTTCAAATCTTGCCGCTTCAAATGCCCTTGCCCTCCCCGGCGGCAACGGCATTTTCACGACAACGCCGACAGAGCGTATAACACACTACACTTTGCTTCGCAAAGTCGTGTGCCAAATGGGGGCGTTGCCCCCTTTGGAAACCCCCACAAGAAAAGGCGATATGCTACCCCTCCACGGGGCGCATACCGCCTTTTCTTGTTATCCAGCCCTCCGGCTGTATTGGTTGAGCAAAAGTCAGCGTGGGATTGGTGTGGTATCTTTATCTAAGTGAACCCCCGGTCTCCCACTTGGAGATCGACTGGCGGGATACGTTCAGTTTTTCCGCAAGTTCTCCCTGGGACAGTTTGCTTTGATTGCGCAGCGTGAAGATTTTTTCACCCAATGTCAATGGTTTTGCTCCCCTTTCCGCGCTTTTATCATAGCAAAGAAGAGAAGAAATGTCGACCAAGCGAACGGTTCAGTTTTAGCAACCAGCGGTTGCAGAAGCCTTTTTCCGCCTGTGAGACAGCAGCGGTGATTGACAGAAAGGGAAAACACTGTTATAATGAACATTGTTCAGTTTGAGGTGATAACATGAATGCAGCGGTAACGTCGCGACAGGACATTTTGGAAGCCTGCCGGCAGCTGGTGCGCACCGATGGCTGGGATGCGGTGAATATCCGCACCGTAGCGGCTGCGTGCGGGGTGGCGGTCGGGTCGATTTACAACTATTTCGGCTCGAAGGCAGAGCTGGTCAGCGCCACGGTGGAAAGCGTGTGGTGCGACATTTTTCACACGCCGGAAGACCCGGACCTGTTTCAAAGCGCGGAAAGCTGTGTGCGTTGGCTTTATCAGCGCATTTTGTATGGCGCGCAGACGTATCCCGGATTCTTTTCCATGCACTCCGCCCGGTTTTTTCATCTGGAAAAGGCCGAAGGGCGCGTTCGCATGGAACAGACCTGGAGCCACATGATGGACGGTCTGTGCACCGTTCTGGAGCGGGATGCGCGCGTGCGGCCGGGCGCCTTCGATTCGGCGTTTACGCCCCGGGTCTTTGCGGGAACGCTGTTTTCTCTGCTGCTGGGCGACATGGTGCGCGGGCAGAACGATCCCGCCGCCGCGCTGGAATTGGTACGCAGAATATTGTATTGAAAGACAGCCCGCCAGGCGGGCTTCTTTTCAGGCTCAAAATGAACAATGTTCACAATAAAGGAGGAACGTTTATGAAAGTGCAGGCAAAGACGCTGCTGTTGCTGGCGGGTCTGGTCTGGACCGCGGCCGGGGGAAACATTCTCCGCATTGGTCTGGAAACGTACGGGCCGTATGTGAACTGGACCAACGGGCTGATTTCTCTGGCGGTATTTGCTGTTTTCTGGATTTTTGTATTTTCCAGACTGGTGAAAAAACACACGGCACGCATCACCGGATACGAAGACCGGCAGTATTTCTGGCGCTTTTTCGACGGCCGGTCCTTTGCGATCATGGCGGGAATGATGACGGGCGGCATTGTACTGCGCACGGCCCGGCTGGCGCCCGACCGGTGCATCGCTGTTTTTTACACGGGATTGGGCGCCGCGCTTTTGGGTGCGGGGCTGGCCTTCGGCATTCGTTTTGTACAGAAAATTAGGTTTTGCAGGGAAGGAGAGATGTTATGAGAGCGATGATGGAGACCGGTTTTGATGCGGTCTATCTGATTTTGGTGCTGACGCTGGGGGTGAAAATGGTCACCTGGAAAAACGCGCCGGCACAATTCCGTCTGTTTGGCGTTATGGCCATTGTGCTGGGCGCGGGTGACGCGTTTCATCTGGTGCCCCGGGCGGTGGCCCTTTGCACCACGGGGCTGGAAAACTTTGTGACGGCGCTGGGCATGGGCAAATGGATCACCTCGGTGACCATGACCGTCTTTTACGTGCTGCTGTACTATGTGTGGCGTTTGCGCTATCGGGTGCAGGGCGGAAACGGCTGGACCGTTCTGGTCTGGGCGCTGGCGGCCGTGCGGATCGTGCTGTGCATGATGCCGCAAAACGAATGGCTGAGTGCCAATCCGCCGTTGAGTTGGGGCATTTACCGCAACCTGCCCTTTGCGGCGCTGGGGCTGGTGGTACTGGTGCTGTTTTACCGCAGCGCCCGGCGGACAAACGACCGGGCGTTTCGCTGGATGTGGCTGACCATTGTGCTCAGCTTCGGCTTTTACATTCCGGTAGTCTTGTGGGCGGACGCAGCTTCCTGGGTGGGAATGCTGATGATTCCGAAAACGTGCGCCTACGTGTGGACCGTGCTGATCGGATATCGCGCATTGCGCAGGGAGGGAACAACATGAAACGATTTGCGAACGCGGCGCTTGTGTACGGAGCGCTTGCCCTGGCGGGCGGGGTGTTTTACCGGGAATTCACCAGACTGTCCGGCTTCACGGACCGGACGTCGCTGGGACTGGTGCACGCCCATTATCTGGTGCTGGGAACAGGCGTCTGCCTGCTTTTGCTGCTGCTGGAAAAGAACGGGCTTTTGGGTGCCCGCCGGGCGAAATGGGCCGCGCCGGCCTATCATATCGGTTTGAATCTTACGGCGCTGGGGCTGCTGGTCAGGGGCGTTGTGCAGGTGTGCGGTGCATCACTGAGCCCGGCGCTGAACGGTGCGCTGTCCGGCACAGCGGGCCTGGGACACCTGGCGCTGGGTGCGGCTGCGCTGTATTTGCTGGTGCACGTGCGCCGGTCCGTGTAAACAATAAAGCCAAAACGGCCCGCCTGTCCCAGACAGGGGGGCCGTTTGCTTTATACACCGAACAGCGTGCGGGCGTTTTCTTCTGTGATGCGCAGAACTTCTTTCTCGGTCAGGCCGCGGATCTCCGCCAGCCGCCGGGCTACGTGCAGAATCAACCCCGAGTGGTTTTCCTTTCCCCGGAAGGGAACGGGCGCCAGATAGGGGCAGTCGGTCTCCAGAAGAATTTTATCCAGGGGGCACGCGGCGGCGGCCTCTACGGTTTTGCGGGCGTTGGCAAAGGTCAAAACACCGCCGAAACCGATGTACAGCCCCTGCGCCGTCAGCCATGCCACGTCGTCGGCACTGCCGGAATAACAGTGCACCACGCCCTTGGGCCGGTGCTTTTTCAGCATTGCGTACGTGTCGGCGTGCGCTTCCCGGTCGTGAACAATGATGGGAAGGTCGTGTGCTTTGGCCACTTCCAGTTCCGCTTCAAACAGGGCTGCCTGCTCTTCTTTGGGAATGGGCCAGTAGTGGTCCAGGCCGCACTCGCCCACGGCCACCACCCGTTTGTCTGCGTACAGGGGTTCAATGGCCTCCAGTTCGGCCCGCCAGTCTCCGCCGAAGCGGGTGCGGGTGGACGCGTCCTCTTCGATCAGGCTTTGGGGATGGATGCCTGCGGCCACATACAGCCAGGGGTATTGGTCCGCCAGGGCCAGACACTGGGTGGCGGTGTCGAAATCGGTGGCGCAGTCCACCACGGCGCATACGCCCTGACCGGGCAGCGAATCCAAAAGCTGCGTGCGGTGGTCGTCAAACCGGTGGGAAGTATAGTGGGAATGGGTGTCGAAAATCATAAGTTACCTCTCGAAAAAAGCGCCCCGCCGGGGCGCTTTTTTGTGTTGTCAGGAGATCAGGCTGCCGGGCTGGACTTCGTCCGGGAAGAAAATCACGGACGCGCCGCCGTCGGGCAGGTTGGCGGCCATGATCATGCCCTCGCTCACGTACTGGCCCTTCATCATGGGACGAGGAGCCAGGTTGGCCACAATGGCCACTGTGCGGCCGATCAGATCCTCAGGTTTGTACCACTTGGCAATGCCGGAGAGCACGGTGCGCTCCCGTTCGCCGTCAAACAGAGTGATCTTCAAAAGTTTGCGGGACTCCTTGATGGTCTCGCAGGTCAGCACCTTGGCTGCACGCAGTTCGCACTTGGCAAAATCGTCAATGGTGACCTGGGGCCGGTGCTCCAGGGGCTGCGCATTCTCAGCGGGTTTGGGCGCTTCGGGTTTCGGGGCGGCTTTGGCGCGGGCGGCAGCCTCTGCCTTGGCCAGCTCTTCCAGCTCTTTGGCGGCGTCAATGCGGGGGAACAGCGCCTCGCCCTTTTGCACGGTGTAAGCCGCATGGGTGCCGAAGCCCTTCAAATCGTCGTAGCTCATGGCTTCGCCCGCAATGCCCAGCTGAGCCGCCATTTTCGGCGTGGTATCGGGCATGAAGGGCGCCAGCAGCGTAGCCACATAGCGCAGGCTTTCGCACAGGTTGTACAGTACAGCGGCCAAACGGGGCTTGTTGGCCTCGTCTTTGGCAAGCACCCAGGGGGTGGTCTCGTCGATGTACTTGTTGGCGCGCTGAATGCCCTTGAAGATCTCCGCCAGAGCCTGCGGGATCAGCAGCTCGTCCATATCGGCGGTGACATTGGCAGGCATGGCCTCGATGACGGCTTTCAGTTCGTCGTCAAAGGCGCCGGAAACGCGCTCTTCGGGCAGGGTGCCGTCGAAGTACTTTTCCACCATGCTCACGGTGCGGCTCAAAAGGTTGCCCAGGTCGTTGGCCAGGTCGGAGTTGATGCGGGAGATCAGCGCTTCGTTGGAGAAGTTGCCGTCGTTGCCGAAGGGAATCTCGCGCAGCAGGAAATAGCGGATGGCGTCCACGCCGTAG
The DNA here is from genome assembly GCF_040096265.1 of Ruthenibacterium intestinale. Lineage (NCBI taxonomy): Bacteria > Bacillati > Bacillota > Clostridia > Eubacteriales > Oscillospiraceae > Ruthenibacterium > Ruthenibacterium intestinale. The sequence goes on along the minus strand of NZ_JBBMFA010000114.1, from coordinate 12,187 downwards.
CGCTCGCACAGGATCACCGGGTCCACCACGTTGCCCTTGGATTTGGACATTTTGCCGCCGTCCAGCAGCAGCCAGCCGTGGCCGAATACCCGCTTGGGCAGGGGCAGATCCAGCGCCATCAGCATGGCGGGCCAGATGATGGTGTGGAAGCGCAGAATTTCCTTGCCCACCATGTGCAGGTCCGCGGGCCAGTATTTGTCGTAATCGTTGTAGGCGTCGTTGTCATATCCCAGGGCGGTGATATAGTTGGACAGCGCGTCCACCCACACATACACGGTGTGCGCGGGGTCGAAGTCCACGGGGATGCCCCACTTCACAGAAGTGCGGGACACACAGGTGTCCTGCAGGCCCTGGTTGATGAAGGCGATCATTTCATTTTTGCGGCTTTCGGGCTGAATAAAGTCGGGGACGTCCTCATACAGCTTCAAAAGGCGCTGGGCGTATTTGCTGGTTTTGAAGAAATAGGCCTCTTCCTCGGCCTCGTATACGTCGCCGCCGCAGTCCGGGCATTTGCCGTCCTTCAGCTGGCTGTCGGTCCAGAAGCTCTCGCAGGGTTTGCAGTAATGGCCTTTGTAGCAGCCTTTGTAGATGTCGCCCTGTTCGTACAGTTTTTTGAAGATTTTCTGCACGGCTTTTACGTGATAGTCATCGGTGGTGCGGATGAACCGGTCGTTGGAAATGTTCATCAGTTTCCACAGGTCTTTCACGCCGCCTTTTCCTTCGACGATCTCGTCCACGTATTCTTTCGGGGTCACGCCTTTGGCGGCGGCCTTGTCCTGAATTTTCTGGCCGTGCTCATCGGTTCCGGTCAGAAACAGAACGTCGTAGCCCTGCATCCGTTTGTAGCGGGCCAGCGCGTCGCAGGCCACGGTGGTGTAGCTGTGGCCGATGTGCAGCTTGTCGCTGGGATAGTAAATGGGCGTTGTAATGTAGTAGGTCTTCTTTTCCATATGTATTCTTCCTTTCAAAGTGCGCGAATGGAACGCACTGTGATTTATGTGCCGCGCAAGGCATCGGCCTTGCGGTCAACAGCGTCAAACAGTTCCCGGTACAACTGCGTTTCGCCGGGATAAGGGTGGGTCAGCGCCGCTTTTTCAAAGGCGGCCCGGGCTTTTTGCGCGTCTGTCTCGTTTCCGGTCTGCAGGCGGGCGGCGGCGTACAGTGTGCACTGGCTGGGCGGCGAGGTCTTGCCCGCCCGCAGTGCCCCCAGCAGTTTCGGCGTGCACAGCTTGCCCGCCTCGGGGCCGGGGCCTTTGGTCAACAGCGTCAACAGCAGTACGTCCCCTTCGGAGGCCAGCTTCTGGGCCGGCACCACCTGAGGAAACTGCAGCAGCTGGTTTAACAGGGCGATGGTCTGGTCATAGTCACCGGCGTCCATGCGGCGGGCCGCTTCCAGAACCAGCAGCCCAAAGGTCAGCGCCGGGGTGTGCTCTGTAAAATCCGGCAGAGGCTGGGTCCAGTCGGCGGGCAGGTCCAAAGGCCGCGCGCCCTGGGCCAGCCGCGCGTTGGCCGCCAGAGTGATCCAGAAGGCGCGGCGCGCTTCAGCGCCTTTGCGCAGGGCCAGAAGGTTCACACCGTCGTTGCACACGTCGGGCAGGGGCAGCAGATTGACGAGGCCCATGAACAGATTGGTCAGACCCGCGCTGGCGCACAGAAATCCGGCCAGCGAGGGAAGTGCAAAGGCAATTCCCAGCAGCAGCGCACCACCCAGCAGGTTGAACAGCGCGCCGCCCAGATTGTACAGCACATAGGGATAGGCACCGTCCGGCTGGCCGGGTGGCGACATCAGGCACTGGCCGGCGGTCCCTGCCACCTGGCAGCGGCCCCGCACCAGTTTGCCGTCCCGTTTGGTCCAGATGGTCTTTCCCGCCCGGAAGGAGACAAATTCATAGCCTGTGGCCAGCCCGAACACCAGATGGCCGGCCTCGTGCAGCGGAACAGAGAACATGAAAACCACAGACATCCACACGAGCGTGACCAGCAGACTCAGCAGAAGGGGAAAGAGAGACAGATCCAGCACCACAGGCAAAAAGGCGGAGTACAAAGCCACCAGCACAATGCCCATCACGGCGCCGATCAAGATAAAAGCCAATTTTCGGAACAGTCTTTTCATAGAGGGCTCCTCTGCCGCAAAGAGCGGGGGACGCAGGAACGCGCCGGGTTATTTCTCGTCGATGAAAAAGCGCTTGTACCAAACCAAAAACGTAAATACGGTCCCGTTGGGGGGAGCGGGGGGCTGCCGCATCCCCCGCAAAAGCGCCGGGTTATTTCTCGTCGATGAAAAAAGCGCTTGTACCAAACCAAAAAGGTGAACACGGTCCCGTTGGGGGGAGCGGGGGGCTGCCGCATCCCCCGCAAAAGCGCCGGGTTATTTCTCGTCGATGAAAAAGCGCTTGTACCAAACCAAAAACGTAAATACGGTCCAGATTTTGCGCTGGTTGTTGGCCTTCTCCTGGAAGTGGTCATCCAGCAGCTTCATCAAAGCGGTGGTGTCAAAGAAAATCGCCGCGTAGTCGCTGGTAAAATATTCTTTGACCAGGTTGTAATATTTCTCCTCCCGCAGCCAGTAGCGGATGGGCACCGGGAATCCCTTTTTGGGACGGTTGGCCCACTCGTCGGGCAGGGTGCGGTTGGCGGCATGACGCATGACCACCTTGGTGTTCGTGCCCTGAATGCGGTAGCGGGTGGGAATGGTCTCGGCAAAGGACATCACTTTTTTATCCAGGAAGGGCACCCGCAGCTCCAGACTGTGCGCCATGCACATTTTGTCGGCCTTCAGAAGGATGTCTCCCGGAAGCCACAGGTTCATGTCCAGATACTGCTTTTTAGTCACTTCGTCCTTGTCTTTGACGCGGGCGTAGACTTCGCCGGCCAATGTGTGGGGCGAGGGACCGTTTCGGTAGGCGGGCTTCAGAACGGCCTCGGCTTCCTTTTCCGGGAAGACCAGGGCCTGACCCAGGAAGGAATCCTCGGGCCGCTCGGCACATTTCAGCAGGAAATTTTTGCCTTTGAAATAGGGCATTTTCTTGGCCACGTCCGCAGCCAGACGGCGCAGCGGGCGGGGGATGCGCTTGAACTTCTCCATGGCGGGGGTATCGGCGTACCATTCATACCCGGCAAAAATCTCATCCGCACCTTCGCCGGACAGGACCACCGTCACATGCTCCCGGGCCAGCTTGGCCAGAAAATACAAAGGCACGCTGGAAGGGTTGGACTGGGGTTCGTCCATGTGATACTGGATGTCGGGGAACGCGTCAAAGCATTCCTCGGCGGTCAGCAGTTTGCGGTAATTGGTCACGCCCAGCTTTTCGGACAGTTCAGCCGCGTAATTGGTCTCGTTGAACTTGTGATAGTCAAAGCCCACGCTGAACGTGTTGTCCGGCATCAGGCAGGCGGTGATATAACTGGAGTCCACGCCGCCGGACAGGAAAGAACCCACCTTGACGTCCGCGATGCGGTGCGCCTGCACGGATTCGTGCACGGTTTCATCCAGCTGCTGGGTGCAGGCCTCAAAGTTCTGCTCTTTGGGCTCGAAGTCGCAGTCCCAATACCGCTGGGTGGTCAGACGGCCGTTTTCATATACCAGATAGTGCGCGGCCGGAAGTTTGTACACGCCTTTGAAGAAGGTCTCTTCCGTAGCGGAGTACTGGAAAGTGAGGTAGGGGCGCAGCGCGTTCTCATTGACCTGCTTGACAAAATCCGGATGGTCCAGAAAACTTTTGATCTCGCTGCCGAAAATCAGACCCTTGTTGCCGGGGATGGGGTAGTAGTAGAAGGGCTTGATGCCGAAGATGTCCCGGGCGCCGAACAGGCGTTTGCGCTGCGTGTCCCAGATCACAAAGCCATACATGCCGCGCAGGCGGTACACCACATCGGTGCCCCACTCCTCGTAGCCGTGCACCAGAACTTCCGTGTCGGCATGACAGTGGAACGTGTGGCCTTTGGCTTCCAGCTCCTTGCGCAGCTCCATGAAATTGTAGATCTCGCCGTTAAAGGTGACGATGACGGTGCCCTCTTCGTTTTTCATGGGCTGCGCACCTGCCTCGGACAGGTCCAGAATGGACAGGCGGCGGAATCCCAGGGCCACGTCTTCGTCGGTATACATGCCGCCCATGTCCGGCCCGCGGTGTACGATGCGGTCCATCATGCGCTGCAGAATGGTCTCTTTGCTGTTTAAAATGCCTGTAAATCCGATAAAACCACACATAGGGGGTCAATCCTCCTCAAAGCCGATGGGTGTTTTGCCGAATGCCAGAATGGCATGTTTGGCCAGAACTTCCATCGAGTCGATATAAAAAGAATCCAGATGCTCGTCCCGTTTGATGAGAGACAGCTCCGTGCAGCCCAGAATGATGCGGCCGCAGCCGGCGCTGCGCAGATGGTCCGATACCTCGCAGAAAGCCTGCCTATCGGCAGGTTTTCCCTGCTTGATATCCTTGTAGATGATATCCATGATCTTTTGCTGGTCGGCGGGGCAGGGCACTTCACAGGCGAGCCCCTGCGCTTCGCACTGGCGCTGATAGGTGCGCGTTTCAATGGTGCCGCTGGTGGCAAGGATGCCCACCTTGTCGCAGCGCTGTTTGGCGGTGCGCACCGTCTCTTCCACCATGTTCAAAATGGGAACGGGAATGGTCTGGTTCAGACGGTCGTAAAAATAGTGCGCCGTATTGCAGGGAATGGCCAGCATCTCGGCGCCAAAGGTCACCAGCCGCGCCGCGTCCGCCGCCATGATGTCAAAGGGGTCGTCCTGGCTTTGTCCCAGAATGAAGCGCGTGCGGTCCGGGGTGGTGGCCCGGCTGTTGATGATGATGTCGATGTGGTCCTGGTCGCAGGCGGCCTTGGTGTGGCGGGTCACAAGTTCGTAAAAATAAACCGTGGCCATGGGGCCCAGCCCGCCCAGAATGCCCAGCATCTTTGGAGGCATACACGTCCCTCCTTACTTGTAATAGGTTTTGAACTTCTTGAAATAGCGCTGCATGTGCACCAGATAATAGGCCATGCGCTTGGGGTTGGTCAGAAGGTCCGGCCGGTAGCCGAAGCTGGTGGTCTCCCGGCCTTCCCGGGCCAGCTGACGCGCTTTGGCCACGAAGGCGGGGCTCTTTACATATTTGTACACCACAGCCCGGGGCACGGAATGCCAGAACGTCTCTTTCTGGTTCATCACGCAGGGGCCCAGGTCCTTGTTCAGCACCCGGTCTTCCACCACGTACCGGGCCAGGTTGTAGCCCGCGCCCGTCACATAGTAGTTGGAACGGCCCTGACGCAGATTGATCTCGAACACGCGGTAAGAGCCGTCCCGGCTGTCGTACTTCACATCAAAGTTGGCGAAGCCCGTGTAGCCGATGTCCTCAAGGAAGGCTTTCAGCGTTTCCATCAGAGATTCGTTGTACTCGGTGATGATGGCCGCGTGGTTGCCCAGTGCTTTGGGCGTGTGCTCCTCCAGGCCCACGTGACCCAGGCACATCATTTTTACGCGGCTGTTTTTGTCCACATAGGCGGTCAGCACGTGCATGAAGCTGTCGTCGCCGGGCACCATGTCCTGCACCAGAACTTTGTCCGGATAGCCGGCGCCGTAAATCTGTGCCAGAATGCGGGCGGCCTCCTGAGGATTCTGGGCCGTGTAGACCTTTTTCATGCCGTCGAAGGGATGCTTCCAATACAGAATGGAAGAAGACGGCTTCACGATCACCGGGTAGGAAAAGCCCAGTGCCTCTTCGCTCAGTTCCTCAGCCGGCAGTGCCTTCTGGGCGCAGAAGGTTTTCGGATAGGGAATGTGATACTGGTCGCACAGGTCGTAGAAGTCCGCTTTGGAAACCAGCTTGTCCCGCAGCGCGGGGGTGATATAGGGCGCGACGCAGTTTTCGGGCAGTTCGTCCCGAATGCCCATCAAAAGGCTGGCATAGTCATCGGTGCAGCCCAGCACAATGCAGGTCTTGTCCGCGTGCTGGTGCGCAAATTGGGTCACCGTGGCCAGCAGCGTGTCCCGGTTGTCAATGTCCTGAATATAGGTGCACTGCACAATGCGGGAGTACATGGTGTCGCCCATGGGCCAGCGGCCGAACGCATGGGAAACCACGCCGTACTCTTCGTGAAAGGCGCGCGCCACAGAATAACAGTTCATGTCCGCGCCGATCAGCACGGGCAGAATCTCAGGTGTTTGAGCCATACAAAAAGCCTCGCTTTTTCACACGGGGTACACAACCCCATAATATTACTACTTTATTATATAGCCAAAACGGGGCTTGTCAACCAAACGGACAGGGGAAAAGTGGCGGACAGAAACACAAAAAAGCGGCAGCGCCTTTCGCGCTGCCGCCTGTTTCATTGATTCAATTGTCCAAACCGATTCTCCGCTTTTTCAGAGTTAAAAAACATTTGCCTTTTAACCACTGCGGAAAGGGTGGTTCCCCTTTTTCTTTACCAGTGCATGGGTCTTATTTCCCTTCAAAAGATCTACCGGTTTACTCGCCTGAAGATCTCAGTCTCAAGCGCATTTCATTCATTCAACCACAAACAAAACTGGATTTTTGCGATCTATTATAAATGTGAATGTGTTTGGAAGAACAAGGCCGATTGCCTAGTACATTGGTATAAAAAACCTTTCTCTCGTTTTTATTTTGGTCCCCGTTTTCGGATTGCCTGTTTTTCAAGACGATCTTCGGAACCTTTGCAGCTTCTTTGCTGCTGTAACCGCCGCTTTATTTTTTATGGGCAAGATCTCCAGTGATCTTATGCCGTTCTATTTTGTGGGGCGGTGTTTGTGTGCCTCTCGGCTGCAAGACGCATAAGCTCATGTTGGCGGCGCCTCGCTACACGGTGTTCCATCTGCCTCATCTCCTGCGGTTTCTCTTCCCGCAACTCCGGGCAGTGAACCAGCTCTAATCGATGTTCAATCGTAGCGGTCCGTCCTGAGTTATACGCCCTGCACCAACTGCACAGGTTCTTCTGCTTGGTACATGGGCTTCAACTCCCTTCCTGTTTTCTGTCTTTATTATAGCCTGGGAATGGATTATGCGCAATAGACAAAATAGAAGAAACTTATCGTAAAATTCTATATAATATACACATAAAACTGCGGTACGTACAGTTGACGGCGGCCGGAAAAACCGTCATAATAGAGAAAAGAAACAAGCAGGGGGATGGAGCATGAAGGCACACATTGCCGCGGCGGCGCCGCGGGCTTATTATTACGGCGTCACGGACGGGCGCGCCGCGCTGCTGGAGGTGCTGAACGGGTTCGGCATCACAGCCAGCGCCATTGCGCCGGGGCAGCTGGTGCGCACGGTGGCGCAGCTGGACGAGCCGTGCGCGGCGGCGCCGGTGAGCGGCCCGGCGGAGAGTCTTTTGCTTTTGGACGGCGTGGACGGCCCGGCGCTGCAGGCGCTTCTGGCGGCGCTGCGGGCACGGGAGGTTTCGGTGGACTACAAAGCGGTGGTCACGCCCCACAACCGAAGCTGGACGGTGCTGGAGCTGATGGAAGAACTGAAGCGGGAGCGGCAGGCGATCAGGGAGGCGCAAAAACAATGAAAATTGACACATTGACGCAGGAGATCCGTCAGGCGGGCTGCGCGGGGTTCTGTTATGAGCAGACCGGCCGGCCCCGCTTTCGGGACCGGGTGACCTTTTACCGGGACGGGCGCGTGCTGTTTGAGCGGTTTTGCTACGGTGAGGCAGCAGGCAAGGCCTGTTCCATGTGGGCGGCGGCTGTGGACGAGCAGGGCCGCATTTTGTGGGACTATGACAGCTGCTCCTACACGGGCAAAAGCGAAGCGCCTGTGCAGATCACGGGCGCCGGACGCGGCGGCCTGGTGCTGGACGGAAAGCCTGCTTTGTGGGAGCGGGTGGAGACCTTGAAAACCGACAAGGAGCACGGTTACGGCGCACTGAAGATTTTGTGGCTGCGCCTGCGGGGAATGTGACGGACCTGCCGGTGCAAATAAAAAAGGGGGCTGCGGCCCCCTTTTTGTTTGTGTTTATGCGATCTGGAACAGATAGAATTTGAGATAACTGGTTTCGGGCACGCCCCACAGAATGGGGTGATCCGGCGCCTGCTGGCGCGCCTCGATCTGGCGCAGCTGCACGCCCGCGTCCCTGGCGGCGTCCCGCAGCATCCGGCAGAAGGCCTCTTCGGTGGCGAAGTGGCTGCAGCTGCAGGTGGCCAGATAGCCGCCCCGGGGCAGAAGCTTCATGGCCCGGTAGTTGATCTCCTTGTAGCCCCGCAGCGCCGCGTGCAGCGTTTTGCGGGATTTGGTGAAGGCGGGCGGGTCCAGAATGATGAAATCGTACTTGGGTGCGCCCGGCTGGGCCAGCGTGGGAAGCAGATCGAACACGTCCGCTGCCACGCACTCCATCACGTCTTCCACGCCGTTTACCTGCGCGTTGTGCCGCGCCATTTCCACGGCGCTCTCGCTCACGTCCACGGCGGTCACATGGGCCGCGCCGCCCAGGGCTGCGTTCAGTGCGAAGCTTCCGGTGTGGGTGAAGCAGTCCAGAACGGTTTTGCCCTTGGCCAGGCGCGCCACGGCGGCCCGGTTGTATTTCTGGTCCAGGAAAAAGCCGGTCTTCTGCCCGTTTTCCACGTCCACGGTGTACTTGACGCCGTTTTCCACGATCTCGGCCAGCGGCGAAGCGGGCGTGGGCAGCCCCGGAACGGGGAACCAGCCCTTGTAGGTTTCCAGCCCTTCCAGCGTGCGGATGGCCACGTCGTTGCGCTCATATACGCCGGTGATCTCCTGGCCGTCTTCCCGCAGAAGTTCCACCAGCTGCGGCAAAAGAAGGCCTTTCAGACGCTCCATGCCCACGCTGAGCACCTGGACCGAAAGCAGAGGGCCGAACCGGTCCACGGTCAGGCCGGGGAAGTGGTCCGCCTCGCCGAACACGATGCGGCAGCAGGTCAGCTCTTCCGGCCGCAGAACGGTTTTGCGGTACTGCCAGGCGTGGTCCAGCCGGCGGCGCCAGAAAGCGGGGGAGAAATCGTCGTTGGCGTTGCGGGACACCAGCCGCACCCGGATCTTGCTTTGCAGGCTGACAAAACCGGTGCCCAGATACTGGCCCTTGGGGCCGACCACGTCCGCCAGCACGCCGTTTTCCACGGCGGGGGCCTGGGTCACTTCGGTGTCGTAGATCCAGGGATGGCCTTCCCGCACGGAACGGGCGGCTTTTTCGGTGACGGTGAACAGGGGAAACGAGCGCTGCTGCTTCATATACAAATACCTCGATTTTTCAGTCTTTCTCCATTATAATAGAGCCAGAGGAAAATGAACAGGGGGAACAGACATGGAAATTGAACGCAGATGGAAAATCGCCGGCTTCCCGGAGAATCTGCCGCTGCTGCGGCAAGCGCACATGCGGCAGGGATACATTGCCACCGCGCCGGTGGTGCGCATCCGCACGGACGGGGCCCGCTGCGTTTTGTGCTTTAAGGGAAAAGGCACGCTGGCCCGGGAAGAGATCGAGACGGACATTGACGCCGAGACCTTCCGCAGGCTGGAGGCGTTCATCGGCAAGCCGCTGGTGAGCAAGGACTACCGGGTGTATGCCCTGCCCGACGGCCGCCGGCTGGAGGTGAGCCTGGTGGACGAGGACCTGCCCACCCGCTTTTTCTACGCCGAGGTGGAGTTTGACACGGTGGAGCAGGCGCAGGCGTATGTGCCGCCCGCGGACATCGGCCTGCAGGAGGAGATGACCGAGGACCGGGGCTTTTCCATGAGCGCGTACTGGAAGCGGACCCGGTTGGGGGATTGACGGCTGCGCGGGAATGTGTTATTCTCACAGCAGACTGAAAAATTGGAAGTGAGAAGATGCGCAAATAATCCGGCTTTGTACGGCAGAAAACAGGCTGCGTCGGGCAGCTTTGTTTTGTGCGCCACAAAAGCGGGGTGATTTGCGCGTCCGGGCCTCTTTGTTCGACAAAAGCCGCGGATGCGGCGGGCTGCGCCCTTGCGGGGTGCGGTTCGCTGTCCCGCGGTTTTTTGTTGAAAGGAGGCGCTTGTATGGCGCAAATTTCCGTAGAACATCTCACGTTTGCCTATGACGGCGGCGACCCGCTGTTTGAAGATGTGTGCTTTTCCATAGACACCCGGTGGCGGCTGGGGCTGACCGGGCGCAACGGCAGGGGCAAAACCACGCTGCTGCGGCTGCTGGCCGGCCGGCTGCCGGACGGCGGAGCCGTGCGCGGGCGTCCGGCCTGCGTGCTGTTCCCGTTTTCTGTGCCGGACCCGTCCCTGCCCGCGGGGCAGCTGCTGCGCGCCTTTGCACCGGATGCGCCGGAATGGCGCTGTGCCTGCGAGGCGGACCGCCTGGGTCTGCGCGGGGAGACGCTGGCCCGCCCTTTTGCCGCACTGTCCGGCGGGGAGCAGGTCAAGTGCATGCTGGCCGCGCTGTTTGTGCAGGAAGAGGGATATTGCCTCATCGATGAGCCCACAGATCATCTGGACGCGGAAGGCCGCGCCTGTGTGAGCCGGTATCTGAAGGAGAAGGACGGCTTTTTGCTGGTCAGCCACGACCGGGATTTTCTGGACGGGTGCGTGGACCACATGCTGGCGCTGGGCCGGGAAGAGGTGACGCTCTGCCGGGGCAACTATTCCACCTGGGAGCGGGAAAAGCTGCGCCGGGACGAGGCCGAGCGCGCCCGCAGCGAAGGGCTGCGCCGGGAGATCGCCCGGCTGGATCAGGCGGCCCGCCGCGCTGCGGACTGGGCGGGAAAGGCGGAGGCGGAAAAACATGCGCGCAATTCCGGCCTGCGGCCGGACCGGGGGTATCTGGGTCACAAGGCGGCCAAACTGATGAAGCACGCCAAAACGGTGCAGGCTCGCCGCGAGGAGGCGGCCGCTGAAAAACGGCAGCTGCTGCGGGAGGCGCAGACCGCGGAGGAACTGCGTTTTCGGCCGCTGCGCTGGGAGAAGGCGTCGCCGCTGGTGCGGGCCGAAGACCTGACGCTGTATTACGACGGCCGGCCGGTGTGCCGGGCGGATTTCTGCCTTCAGGCGGGCCGGCGCCTGGCGCTGACCGGCCCCAACGGATGCGGAAAAGCACGCTGCTGAAAGCGGTCTGCGGCGTGCCGGTAGAGCGCACCGGCACGCTGGCCACGGCCCCGGGGCTGGTGGTGTCCGCCGTGCCGCAGGACCCGGCGTTTCTGAAAGGAGAACTGACGCAGCTGGCCCGGCGGGAGGGCGCGGACGTGACGCTGTTTTTTACGTTTCTGCGCAAGCTGGGGCTGGAGCGCACAATCTTTTCGCTGGATGCGGCCCGGCTCAGCACCGGCCAGAAAAAGAAAGTGCTGCTGGCCCTGAGCCTGGCGCGCCCGGCGCACCTGTATGTGTGGGACGAGCCGCTGAATTATGTGGATGTGCTGTCGCGCCGGCAGATCGAAGTGCTTGTGCAAACGGCGGATACGGCAATGCTGGTGGTGGAACATGATCGCGCGTTTTTACGCAATATCGGCGCAGAAATATTAGCACTTAAATAAATAGAGTGCTGGAGTACAAAGAAAAATGTTGATTTACCAAGGAAAAACGAAAACATTGTGACGAATTTGTGAAAATTAGCACTCTAGTGTTGACAGTGCTAAAAAACTGGGTATAATAAAATTGTACCTTGAAGGAGGGCTTCAGGGAAACAAAAAACAAATCACAATGAAGGCAAACGAAGGCGGAACAAAGTTCCGCCGGGAAAGACGTTTTGATTGGAGGAATGACTTATGTTGCCTAGCATTTTTGGTGAAAATCTGTTCGATGAATTCTTTATGGATCCGTTCAACGATCCGTTCTTTACTTCCAGCCGGAACGCGCTGTACGGAAAACACAGCAAAAACTTGATGAAGACCGACGTGCGTGAAACGGACGGTACCTATGAACTGGATATTGATCTGCCCGGTTTCAAGAAAGATGAGATCAATGCAGAGATCCGCGACGGATATCTGACAGTCAGCGCCGCCAAAGGTCTGGACAAAGACCAGAGCGACAAGGACGGCCGCTACATCCGGCGTGAGCGCTATGCCGGCCAGTGCAGCCGCAGCTTCTACGTGGGCGAGGGCGTGACGGAACAGGATATTTCCGCGAAGTTTGAAGACGGCATCCTGCGCCTGTCCATCCCCAAGAAAACGCAGCCGCAGCTGCCGGAGACCCGGCGCATCGCCATTGAGTAATCACCTGAAAAACGCCCCGGCGGGCATGCCCGCCGGGGCGTT